>CAUVKE010000191.1:0-3793 GCA_963552415.1 uncultured Treponema sp. | reverse complement strand
CTCCGCCTGCTTTCAGGCCATCCATAATGCACTGAGCCATCTTTTCGGTATGACCTGTTCCGCTCCAAAATACTACTGCAACTTTTGCCATAGCAAACTCCTTATAAAGTGTGATGAGAATAATAGAAGTATTATTCTGTCATTAGGCTGCACAAACAATCTCAAAGATAGTCATGCCGCTTTTTATCTGTAAAGCAAAACGCTCTTTACATTCCGTATACTGATGGAATACCTGTAATGCCTGCTCAGGATTGCTGTACACCTTCCAGTATCCGCAAAACAGACAATTTCGGCCTCCTGTTTTTACATACTGCACTACATCATCTGCCGGATAACCTAAAAAAAGCCCGATTTCATGCGGGAAGTTGTCCCTGCAACGTCCGTTTTGTGTTCCCATTAAAACAGACATTCGTTCTTTTAACCGCATAATAATTGCCGCAAGCCCGTTTTCCGGTCGATATCCGAAAGATTGCAGCACCATCGTTACTGAAGGTTGAAAACAAAGACGAGCGAGCAAATCTTTCCGATATACTAATATTTGGGCGCGATTTTCGCCTACGCAAAGCGGGGTAAAATATATTCCTTGCTCATTCAATATCGCGTTATAGGTATCACACCATTGAATATCGGCGCTTGGAAACGACACGAGATTCGCCGGTTTTATTCCTGCCAGACAGGGGGCCGCATGGCGGGCAAGGGCGGCTTCAACGTAAGCGTGCGGTAACATAATGATATTATGCACATAGAACTTGAAAAATGTCAACCATGAATAACTGTGTATATTGATTGTCTTTACGTTTATAACCTCTTTTTGGTATAGTGCTAGTAATGAAACAACGTATCGGCTTTTTATACCTAAAAACAGGCGGTGGGCATATTTCAGGTGCAAACGCATTAATAGAATACTTGACAGAAAAATATCCGCAAGGTGCTGCCTACATCCCCCAAAACGGCTTCAAAGAACAAAATAGAATAGCGCGTATTTTTTTTGAAAAAGGGTATCTTGCCACTTCTAATTACTTTGAACTCGGCTTTGTTGCATTTTATCAATTAACAAAATCAAAAAATATTTTAAACTTTTGCAGATGGCTGTTACGCCCATTTATTGTAAAAAATTTGATAGCATTTTTGAAAGCCGAAAGAATCACCAAGTTGGTTTGCCTGCACGAAATACTTATCCCGCTGGCACGGATTGCAATCGACAGGGTAAATCCTAAAATTCCTTTAATTTCGATTGTGATGGATCCGTTTACCGCACACCCTCTATGGTTTTATACAAAAAACACCGAGTTCATCGTCTTTTCTCAAAAGTTGCAAAAAGAGGCTATCGAATGCTATGGTTTTAAACCGGAACGGGTACATCAATTTCCTATTATGCTTTCCCGGAATTTTGACCGGCGGTATACGGCGGAAGAAAAAATCACCGCTAAGCAAAAGCACGGTATTCCGCTCGATAAAAAAATAGTAATGGTTGTAGGCGGCGGCGAAGGGCTAAAATCGACGCTTGCTATTGTAAATGCCTTTATCTTGCAACGCTGTCCCGCGCATTTAATCGTTATTTGCGGTAAAAATAAAGTGTTAAAAACGCAGTTGGAAATCCTGCTTAAAACGACACAAATTGCCAATATTCAAGTATTCGGATTTGTTTCCTGTATGCCCGATTTAATCAATGTATCCGATTGCGTCATCACTAAAAGCGGTCCTGCCACCGTGATGGAAACGTTGGCTGCCGGCAAGCCGTTAATCCTTGCAAGCTATGTACGCGGACAAGAACTCGGCAATATGCTCTATGTTGTAAACAACAATCTCGGCTGGTATATTCCCAAGCCGCGCAAGATAATAAAAAAAGTAAAAGAAATAATCGCTGATGACTCCTTGTTGCTTTCTATCGAAAAGAAAATCGATGCGTTACACATTCAAAACGGTTTGGAACCTATTGCCGATTTTATCTATCGTTTTCAGGGATCGCAGAATTAAGGAGAAAGATGATGAAGCGGATTATCTCTCTTGTTGCATTATGGCTGCTGCTTTCCGCGCTATGCTTTGCAGATACGCCGTATGCGCTGTTTGTAGAAAACCGGCATTGGATTTACGACGCGATGCATATTCTTTCGGTTGAATCGAGGCAGGCAACTCTTGCCGACCGGCAGCCGCTTTCAAAAGGCGAATTGTCCGAATACTTTTCTTCTTTCGAGAATGCAAAGATACCGCAGGCAAGTGAACCATTGTACGGTCTAATGCAGAACTATTTTTCCGGCCATCCGTTTTTAGTGAACAAACAATACTTTGCTTTCGATATTAACGGTGTTTTTTCACTGCAAGGGTTGTATGCTTACGGACAGGAAAATGAAGTGCGGCTCGACCGTTTTTTACGCTACAATAGAATGCCTGCCGCAATATCCGTTCCCATGCAGGTGATGTTTACCCCTTATGTGAATTTTTTTGCCGACATCAGACTCAAAAAAAATTATTGGGGAGCCGCATTATCGTATCCGTACACAAATCTTCCTTTACAAACAAGCGCCATCGACATGAGCTGGCCGCATCAAGCGGGTCTGACAATCGGCGGTCGTTACGGTGTAATTACGATCGGACGCGGTCCGTTGAATATCGGAAGATCATTGGCAGGCAGTATGCTGCTTGCCGATGCCGTCGACCGGCTCGATTATATTTCCGCCGCGGTTTTCTATAAAAAAGTCCGGTTATCTCTCACCGTAACGGAATTGGAACCCACCCGTTTCGTATTCTCGCATGAAGCGGCATTCCGCCCGCTTGATTGGATTTCCGTTCGGTTATACGAGGGCGTTGTATTAAACGCGCCGTTTGACCCTAAGTATTTGAACCCGATGATGGTTTTTCATAATTATTTCGGATGGCGTGAGGATACTTTTAACGGGAAAGGCTCGGCTTCAAGCGTCGGCTGTCAGCTGGGTGTCGGCCTTGACATCATACCGGTGCACGGTTTAAGAATCTACGGACAATACGGACAAAATCAATTCCAAACCTCTTATGAACTAAATAATTTTCCCGAAGCGCGGAATATTCCCAACAGTCTCGGCGGGTTAGTGGGTATCGAATACATTCATCCTTTTTCTTTCGGGCATCTTTCCGTAACGGGAGAGTTCTTGTATGCAAATCCGTGGATGTATATTATGGAAAATAAACGCATCAGTCTGTATCACCGCAGAAAAGATCCCGTTGCTCCTGCAGGAAAAATAAGCGACTCTATTATGATGTGGCTTGCAAACCCCTACGGGCCTGATACGATGGGCGGTTTTTTGCAGTGTGCCGTAACGCAGCCTAAAAAGTACGGTGCAAAACTCCGCTACCGCTTTTTAGTAAAAGGGGAAAACGAAGAAAATTTCTTCGATCAAAAAAAAGAAACGGATAACGACGTCTATTATCCGCCGTCTAAGACTTACGACCCGCTCGCACGGGCAAAAACGCCGTCTGCAAATCCGTCGTATTTCCATACGCTGTCGCTGGAAGGTTCTTATACGGTCATAAAAAATCTTGAAATCAGCGGCGGCCTTAACTGGACGATTGTAACCGGTAAACGGCAGGGCCATGCGGTAGATATTTATACGGGAGTCACCTATACCATGCGGTAAACGGAGAGGAATATCACAATGTAAGGAAACCGTCCGACGCCTGAACTTCGGCGAGATTTTCCTTATATTCTCATCTGCACTTTTTTTGCGATGCCCGGGAAGCCTTTTAATTTGAGCGGTACGCCGGTTTCAATTAAAAAAGAACCTTCAAAAGTACCGTAGATAGTCTTATAGTCCCGCCG
>CAUVKE010000190.1:0-3796 GCA_963552415.1 uncultured Treponema sp. | reverse complement strand
CCCGAACCGGAAAAACGCAATATCTTTTGCCGAAAAATCGGTATACATCTCCCAAATTTTAAAATTCGGTGAACCGTTTACGCTCACAGGCGCTGCTAATCCGTTGGGGAACAATCCTTGTAATGCAGGCGGTAGCTGGTCTTTTCCGATTGACGCGGCTCCATTCAGGTTTTTTTCAAACGGGAATTCAAAAAGGAACTTGCCGTATAACTTCAAGTCCTGTACCGGACGCGCATCAAAAAAGAGATTTGCACCGATTGTCGGCCGCAGCTGCGCCATTTCAGGATTTAAAAATGCTTTTTTAGAATCGTTCTTCTTTGTGTACGGATCAGCCCATACATATTTAAGCCCCAATTCAGCGTTTAACGAGCCGCCGATACGCAATTTATTGCTTTCGAGTGCGAGTGTTGCGGTTTTAAGATCGCCCGTTAGGGAAACGCCGTTTTTTTGAGTTTCGGCATTTGCCTGCTCCGGCGTAACGAGCGCTTCAGTATCGCCGCCGAATAGCTCATCTTCAAGGCTGCCTGTTTCAGTTCCTGCCGCTTCCTGTGCGAATACGGCGCTCACAAGCATCATCATTAAAACTAATGCAGTTACTTTTTTCATAAGGACCTCTTGAAAATTGCTGGGCATCTCTAAAAGCTCAACCGCTTTTGAGAGATGCCCAGCTACCATTTAAAACCGCATAACGGCTGTCCCGGTTACATACCGGCACCCATCGGCAGTGTTCTATTTACGGCGAAGGTAGGCATCGCGGATTTCGCAGTAATAGACGTAGTGAAAATCTTTTTTGGGGTAGCAGTCGATAATGACCTGCGGGTCTAAAAACAAGTCCATATCGAACTGACTTCGGTAGAGTTTCCGGCATGATACGGTAAGTATGGCTTCCTCAAATCCGATAACGGTATTATCGTGGAATACCGGTGTAAGCCCTGCACTGGCAGCTTTATCTTCATCCCTGCCCGACACAGTACCACAAATTTTAAGGGCTTCGCACATTTTTTCATCGGCAGTATCCAAAAAGGACACGCTCAAGTAATCTTCTTCTTCGGCAAATAGGGCGGTATGTCGCTGCGGTCTAATAAACAAAACAGCCATCGGACGGTTCCATAAATGTCCCATCAATGCCCACGATGCGGTCATAGTATTCCACTCGCCGCGCTCCGTTCCGTGTCCGGCGCTGACCAACACACCATGCTCCGCTAACGCAGAAAAAGGCTTGATTACCTTGTCTACTAATTCAGACGTTACTTGTAAAGATTCAAACATACATTCCTCCCACTGAAAATATTCAGATAAACGCTTGAAAAAATTTCATTCTTGGAGATGAGCGATTATTCCTCATCGGCGATATCTTCCTTCTGTTCCGTTGCTTCTCCTCTTTTAGAAAAGAATGAGACGGTTGCATAACCGATAAGAAATACTGTTCCGGAAATAACCCGCATCGTAAAAGGCTGGCAGCTGGTACTCGAATAGAGATAGAGTATCGAACCCGCAACCAAACCGAGAATAAAAGCATACATCGGCGCAGGAAAGCGTTCTAACAGAAATGCAATAATTCGTGCTCCGACAACGAGGCCTGCTCCAACGCCAAGCGCAATAGGTATAAGCAATAGCATATTAAAGTCCGCGACTGCTTGCAGCACTGTCGGATATACGCCGAGAATCAACAACACAAACGAGCCGGAAATCCCCGGAATCAACATCGCAACCGCAGCCAAAGCTCCCATTACCGCTAATTTTGCCGCAAACGGCAGCGAAAAGGCGGTAACAACGGCAGCAGCTTGTACACCGCGACGCTGTAAGAAAAACATTCCCAGCATCAACGCAAAACCGGCAACCCCGCAGCACAACGTTCCATACAGCCATCCGGATACCATAGAACCATCCTCTGCAACTGCCGCAGCCGGAATACCGGCACGAGCCTTTCGGAACAAAAACGGTATGCTCCCGACCACAACCCCGATAAAAAAGGCGCTGGTTTGTGCCGGATACGCACGGTATAGCAGCGTAATTACCTTTGCAAACAGCACAATTCCTGCCCCGATTCCCAGTGCAAGGCAAAGAATATCCTGCCAAGCCTCTTTTATTCGTCTAAGATTAAGCGAACTCAATATGATTAGTTTGTCGTAGACATTGCAAATCACCGCAATCGTACCGCCGGAAACTCCGGGCACAACATTGGCAATGCCAATGAATACACCGATGCAGAAAAGTTTTAGAAGGGAGACCATACCGTATAAACCTTATATTTTTTCATATTGATACGACAGCAGTACATATTTCTACTACACTAAGCCGTGCACACACGATTCCGACCCTGCTCTTTGGCGCGGTACAAGGCTTCGTCGGAGTGCTTGAGTATATCCGGAACATTATCGTTATGGGTGCAAGGGACTAAGCCGATTGAACAGGAAACAGCCAGCTCAGGATGTTCGTTAAATCTGATAGCGTTTACTCCCTCACAAACATTTCGGCAGAGCGTTTCGGCACGTTCAAAATTTCCTCCGACAATAAAACAGAACTCGTCGCCGCCGTAGCGTATCAGCGTATCCTGATGGTCAAAGGTTTTCTTAAACACATCGGTAATTGCGAGTAAAATGTTGTCGCAGAACACGCTTCCATACGTTTTATTCAAGGTACCGAAACGGTCGACATCCACCATTGCAAAACTGGCGCCGGTGGTTTCCGTGTTCCGGCGGATAAGGTTTCCAATATTATCATCCAAATAACGGCGGTTAAAGAGCCCTGTAAAGGGATCGGTGATGGCGCGTTTCTTCGCTTCGTCGCCCCACTGAATAACTTGCGTTAAAAAGCTGTTTGTCCGCAGGAGGCGGGAAACCGTACTCGACAGCATTTGTTGCAGGATAGAAACGGCAATCACGGGGTCGTTGACGATAATCTGAGAAAAATCACGCGCTTTCAGCATAAAGCAGGAGGTGTTTTCCACCGCCGTACAAGAAGCTGAACGGGCTGTTTGTTCAAGCAGCGACATTTCGCCGAAAAAATCACCGGAGTGCAGCCTGCCCAGTTCGATATTTTCTTCTCCCGATTTTACCGAAATCGATATACACCCTTGAGCAATAATAAAAAGCTCCGACCCTATTTCACCTTCATACACGAGTGTCTGCCCTGCTTCCACCTCGCAATAGAAGAGAGAGGATAGAACAACCCCCATTTGGTCGGGTGTTAAGCGCGAAAAAAGAGAGGTTTTTCGCAAAACTTCAAGCCACCGCTGTTTTACTTCGAGCATCAAATATCCTCCGGAAATAAAATCATCGAACCGCCGCGTTGTCTGCCTATGAGCGGCATACCGGAACATCGCGTTACAATATCGGTATAAATTTTACCGTGCTGGGGAAAGAGGACAACCCCAAGACTCATACTTAAAAAGATTTTCTCCCCGTTAAAAATATGAGAAAGATCCAATGTTTCCAACTCATTTTTAATTTTCTCTGCAAATGTCCGCGCAGAGTCCTTATCGGTATATAGATGGGTAAGAACTGCAAATTCATTCCCTTCGTAACGCACTAAAACGGTATTTTCCGAAAAAGCTTTTTTTAGATAACCGGCAATAAAGATGAGCGCAGTATCACCTGCTTCATGCCCGAAACTATCGTTGATCTGTTTAAAGTTATCCGGTTTCATCATAATGAGGGCAAAAGGTTCTTTGCAAAATTCTGAAAAAGATTCTTCTAAATAGGTACGGTTAAAGAGACCTGAAAGCTTATCGCTATAGACCTGATTCCTCAGTTCACGTACAACCGGCGAATTCTCCTTAATGAGCATATTGGCG
>CAUVKE010000189.1:0-3804 GCA_963552415.1 uncultured Treponema sp. | reverse complement strand
ATTGATCCGCAAAAGTTACGGCCTGCTTCAAAGAGCGTTCGGCATCCTCATCGGAAAGCTGATGAACCGCGCCATAGGTTTTTGAACCTACGGCATCGATATCGACAATCCAATAAATCGGCAGGCGGCCGTTGCTTCTCGGCAGGACGTCCCTGTAAACTTGAGCAAGTTGGTTAAAATACTCAAGATCAGTTGCCGTTTTTTCCCCAATACCGCTCGTTTCTATCAAGACTGAAAGATTCCGATGATTCAGTATCAGCGCTACAATCGTTGCAAAATGCGGATGCAGGAGCGGCTCCCCGTATAGCGACAGCGAAATTACTGCGCTTTCGGAAAAAGAGGCAATCTCATCGATGAGCCGAGCGGCGGCTTCAAAGTCCATACAGCAAGAATCATCAAATTTTTTAAGAAACAAGTTCGGACGATAAATAGAATGTAAAGGATGATAGGCGACTATTTCCATACCGTAATAGGCAGGCAGCGGCCGCAGGAATTCTTGCCGCTCGGTGATATAGGCCGCATAATTTTCCGCAGTGATGCCGGTAAAGCAGCGGCATAAAAGCCATGAAGCCTTGGTATCGGTATAAAAGGCAAGCCTGAGATGCCGCATATCATCAGGCGCGATCATCGTTTCCAAGTCGTAAGAGTTTATATCTTTTTTAATGGTGTCAAAGAGAAATGAACGGTCAAGCGGCGCCTCCGCCGCAAAAGGAAGCGCCGCTAATATCGGCACAAGCCCCGCTGCAACAATTTGCGGAAGAAGTCCTTCGGGATATCCGTCAGCAAAGCTGTATTCCGCCTTATAGGTGCAATGCTGAGTATACAGCTGCCTCGCCCCCTCGCTATCTAAAAATGGAGCGTCAGCCCATGCAATAAAGATATGATCTACTTCCGCTGCAAAAGGACTCAGCGCCTTAAAAAAAGCGGCAGCCGTATGTTCCGCAACCGGAATAACCCGCACCGGCGGTAGGGTTGAAGGCTGAACATCATCGCAGTATTTTTGAATTGCAGCGCATTGCTCCGCTGCTGCGGTTATAATGGTACCCGCATAATCGGGGAAACGGCTTGTACGCTCCAGTGCGGAAGCAAGAGCGGTACTACCGCCTTGGGTAAACGGCCGCAGAGCATAATCGGAAATACCGTTTGCAGCCAGCACAACAAAAGATTTCATACTCTCCAATATCGACATAAAATTCCCCTCGGTAAACTGCAAGGCATCTCCAAAGCTCCGGTTTTTAAAAGACACCCGGGATTCAAATTAGAAAGAAGTACGCGAAAGCGGCGAGCCGATCCAAACGCCCTCTGCGCCAAGATATTCCTTTTTTTGCCCTTCAATCAGGAACTGTACCGATTTTACGGTTGAAAATTCCGTCGCCGTAAACACGACCTGCAAAAGCTGTGCCAACGCTCCGTCGATACCGTATTGGTTAAATTGGAATTCTTCGCTCACATTGATAAAGGCGACACCGTCCTTTACCCATGCGGAACGGAGCTTGGTGTCGGGCGGAATAAGCGTCCGTACTCCTTGTTTTAACTCAGCTACAGTAGGAGCGGCAAAAAGAGCTTCGAGCGCATCGCTCATCGGCGCATCGGATTTAGGAAGTAATCGAGTTACACTTTTCGGAACGAGCTTTCCATCCGCGTCTACCCGAACCCAGTATATGACAGCCTTTCTTACTGCCGCCGACTGGTTTTTAGCGGTTTCCGGCTTTGCCGATGGGCTTGATGGGGTTACAGTAGGTTTTTGAGCCGGTGAAGAAGCGGGTATTGATTGTTGTGCTGTCGTAGCAGTGCTGCGTTGCGGCGAAGAATGTTCATCAGCCGGTTTTTGCGTTACCGAACCCGGCGCAGCTGTTTGTCCGCTGTTTTGTTGCGAATTGCCCCTGCTATTATTTTCAGGCTGAGGCTTTTTTATTTGCTCATTGTTACGAACATGTGAGCTTTCATTCCTTTGCGGTGCAGCCGACTCCGGCTGTTTATCGCCGCTTTGCTGCTGTGAGGGCGCTTCGTTTTTTGCTTCTTGCTCGGGTTCCTTACTACCGTCTCCTTTTACAGGAGCATTATCGCCACCATCTTCTTTAGATTGAAGCTCAGGAAGAGCCTGCGAAGCGTCTTGCGTTTTTTCGGTTTTATCTTTTAAGAATATACTTTTCGCATTTGTTTTTTCTAAAACAAAAGAAATCGTGTCTTTATTCAAGAAAAAAAGTAGCGCAATCAATAAAATAAATACAATCCAAAAAAGACAACCGAGCGATATTTTTCTCTTTTTACGTTTTGCCATAGAAGATATGATACGATACTTTACAGCTCGTATGCAAGTGGGCAAAAACAAGACATAAAGTTTTGATAATTTTCTTATAAAAGATTGAGTATAACGAGTATTTAACCGAAAATAAAAGTATGAGAGTGCTTTTATATGATCAAGACCAACAAAGAAATAAAAGTCTCCACCGGTATCTCGAAGATGCCAACATACAAGTTGCGGCTGCTTATTGCCTAAAGGATTTCCTTTCCAAGTTCAAAAGCCCGTCGCTTAAAGTTTTACTCATCGAACACAGTAGAATACAGCACTATAATATCAACATTGAGGAATTGCTTGACAAACTCGGCTTAACTTTTACCGTGATCGACTATATCGAAACGGAAACAACCTTTGATTTTACTGTCCATTACCTATCGGAATATTACTATTTTCCATTCACAACCGAAAAAGATAAAGAACTGATTAAAAAAGTTAAAAAGAAGCTTCGAAAGTATAAAAAACAAAAAGAGGAACAGACACCTCTAATAGGAACTCAAGTTGTTAATGCTTATTCGGCCAATGCAAGTAGTGTCAATCGAGTCATGGAACATTTCACAGAAAAACAAAGGCAGCTAATTACAAGGTTATTGGAAAAGAAAGATGGAATAAGCGTAGAAGAAATAATTGAATTATTAAATGCAAAAACAGTTAAAAACAGCCAAAACTATGCACAAGCACACATCTATCGGCTTAGGAATAAGCTCAATCGTCTACTCGGAGATGAATATATCATCTCATACAAAGATCATACATATCAGCTGCTTTGCATTCATAAATAACAACAGTTACAAATAAGCGACCCGCTATCGTAAGCAACCATAAAAACAATACCTTACCGCAGAAAACAAATCCGTTGCGGTAAGGCATAGATCCTCTATTATTTATTTCGCCAAAACAGCAGCAATACGCTCAAGAACCTTTTTGCGATCGAGCGGTTTTACAATATAGTTCTTTGCTCCAAGTAGCAGGGATTTCTTTACCAATTCTTCTTTTCCAAGCGCGCTGATCATAACGACTTTTGCATTTTTATCAAACGCCATTATCTGCTCAAGAGCTGTAATACCGTCCATTTTGGGCATCGTTATATCCATTGTAACAAGGTCGACATTCGGACACAACTCTTTGTATTTTTCAACTCCTTCGAATCCGTCAACAGCAGTTGCAACGACCTCATAGCCTTCGCTGGTTAAAATCTGACCGATCTGTTTAGAAACGAAAATAGAATCATCCACCACCAGAACTTTATAAGCTGAACCATCAGCTCTTACGCCGCCCGGGGCACGTTCGTTAATAGACGGAAAATCTTGTTTAGAAATCATAGCCTACTCCTCTTATGCTCTGTCGCGAATAGCAACGTTTATTTCAACTTTGCCCTGCGCCATTTCCATCGGTACGATCAATGCTTCAATGTCACTGCTGGATATTGACATATTATCACCGGTGAAAAGCGCAGGCGGGGTTAAATCGAATTTAAACCCAAGATCATGCAGCTTCGTTACTGC
>CAUVKE010000188.1:0-3806 GCA_963552415.1 uncultured Treponema sp. | reverse complement strand
GTTGCCGATGCCCGCCGCTACGCCGTTCATTTATTTGCACAGTCGGCAATCCTGAACACGCAGTCCCACTCATCCCTACTGCTCGATGCGGATGTGCTGCTGCAGCACTTTCTTGACAAGCCGCGGGCATGGCTTTTTGCGCACGACGATGCCGATATTTCCCCGATACGGGAAGCATTTTGCGCGGCGGCGGAACGGCACGGTACCGGTTTACCCATTGCCTATATTACCGGAGAAAAAGACTTTTGGGGACTGGCGTTCAAGGTCAGTCCCGATGTGCTTATCCCTAAGCCCGACACCGAATTGCTGGTAGAGCGGAGCCTTGCCGTCATAAAAGAAAAAGCGGAAAAACTTCAGTCGCCGGAACAAACCTTGTACTTACTGGATCCCTGTACCGGCTCTGGCTGCGTTGCAATATCCATTTTGCATACATTGGAAGCGGAAAGCATTCGGAATGTAGTCTGCATTGCCGTAGATATTTCCCCCGCGGCCATCTCTATAGCCCGGCTCAATGCAGAGCGGCTCCTTTCTGCAGAAGCACAAAGGCGGCTGCACATTATCGAAGGCGATATGCATTCGTTGCCGGAAACAATCGCCCGTTTTACGGAAACGCTGCAATCGAACGCACACTCCCGTTCCGGAGCCGAAACCTGCCCGTTTTTAGGAACCGCCGTTTATGAAACAGCCGGCGGCGTTTCCCAACCGCCCCTCGTTTCCAAGGCTCTGCGCTTTGACCTCATCGCGGCTAATCCGCCGTACGTGCCCTCCGGTCTGACGCAAGAACTGCTTAAAGACGGCCGGAATGAGCCGGCCTTAGCCCTCGACGGCGGCTTCGACGGCCTTGATTTTATACGCATTTTGACAAATAATACCCGTACCGTCCTAAACCGCAACGGAGTCCTTTTAAGTGAGGTAGGAGAATACCATGCCCAAGCCGCCCGCCGGCTCTTTGAAAATGCAGGCTTTTCGGATGTCCGTATCCATCAGGATTTAGCGGGACAGGACAGATTAATCGAGGGCGTATCTGAGCAACCGCACTAAAACTATTTTAGCGGTTGCATTCCTTTCGCGGAAAATTTTTCCAAAATTTTCCGCAATTTATTTTAAACGAAGGGCAATCACAGCAGCCGATAATAGATTAGAATCGCAGAATAATGAGGCTGTGAGACCATTTGAACCATCTTCAACTGCTGTACATCCGTGTACATCAGTTGAAGGAGCCTCTTTATTTTGCGGGAATATCCGAAGACCGTCTGATGAGGTTACCTTTTACTTGACTGATTTTTTCTTTTGTGTTAGCGTTTTTGCATGAACGACATCACAATGCCGCAATTGTTGCAACAAATTACAAAAAAATATCCGAATATTGCAGCTCAATATTCAAAGAATGAGCACGGCGATTTTATCCCCCTCTCCTACTCCGATGTTTTTGATCGGGTATTGAGTTTTGCAGGCGGTCTTTTATCCCTCAGAATCGCACGAGGGGACAGAGTCGGCCTTATCGCCGATAACCGGAAAGAATGGTATCATGCCAGTATGGGTATTATGGCGATCGGAGCTGCCGATGTTCCGCGCGGCTGTGATGCAACCGAGCAAGATTTAGTACGTATTTTATCCTTCGCTGAATGCACGGCGGCGGTCATAGAAAATCGGGATCAATTCATAAAAATCCTTAAAAATCAACAGCAGTTCCCGCTGCTTAAAACGCTCATCATTCTTGATCCTTTTGATATTCACGATGAAGAGCTTAAAACAAAGGGCGATATTTCGCGCTTTGACATGTACAGCTATGATGAGGTTATCGAACGGGGTATGGCATATCGGAAAGCACACCCCGATACGGTTGAACAGGAGCTGGAAAACGGCAGCGATACCGAAATCGCTACGATCATTTTTACCTCCGGTACGACAGGCGAACCTAAGGGCGTTATGCTGACGCATAAGAACTTTATTGTGCAGTTGGATGACCTCAAAACACGAGTTATCCTCTATCCCGGTGAAAAAGCCATCGTGGTATTGCCGGTATGGCACAGTTTTGAGCGGCTCTGCGAATACGTTATTTTGGCTTCCGCAGCGGGAATGGTGTATTCCAAACCGGTGGGGAGCATCTTGCTTGCGGACATCGCAAAAACCAACCCTGCGCTGTTCCCGTCGGTACCGCGTATCTGGGAGTCCGTCTATACCGGTGTTTTTAAGGCGATGAAACAGGCTGGCGGCATTAAGCAAAAACTGTTCAACTTCTTTGTCGCAGTCGGTTTATTCCATGCGCACCATGCGCGGAATGTTAAGGGACTTAATCCACATTTTGTCTTTTATACAAAGATTACCCGTCCAATTGTTTCCTTTATACCGTATCTTTTCTCCCTGCCGCTCTATGCACTGGGTAACGTGCTTGTGTTTAAAAAGATTCGCGTTAAACTCGGCACCGGCTTCCGGCAAGGGGTTTCAGGCGGAGGGGCGCTGCCGCCGAATATCGACGCGTTCTTCTGGGCTATCGGCGTAAGCGTTACCGAAGGCTACGGTTTAACCGAAACGGCGCCGGTTGTGTCGGTACGCCCGCTCGGACGCCCTGTGTTCGGCACTATCGGGAAGCCGCTGTCGTGCACAACGGTAAAGATTGTCGATGACAACGGAAAAGAGTTACCGGTCGGGCAGCTCGGTACCGTCATGATCCGTGGCACCAGCGTTATGAAAGGGTATTACAAGCGGCAGGATTTAACCGATGCGGTCATCGACAAGGACGGTTGGTTCGACAGCGGCGACCTCGGCTTTAAAACGCTTGACGGCGAACTTATCCTGCGCGGCAGAAAAAAGGATACGATTGTACTGCGCAGCGGCGAAAACATCGAGCCGGTACCGATAGAAATGAAGCTGCAAGAATCGCCGTTTATCGCGCAAGCCGTGGTACTCGGGCAGGATCAACGCTTTTTAGGAGCGCTCATTGTTGCAGACGAAACTGAGGTTAAAAGCTATGCGGCAGAGCAAGGGATACTGGCGGCCTCATTTGAAGAACTGCTGGCAAAACATGAAATCAAAAAGTTTTTTGAGCAGCAAATTGCCTCGCTGATAAACCATGAAAACGGCTTTAAGCTGTTTGAACGGATCAACCGTTTTGCGCTTCTTGCAAAGCCTTTTGAAGCAGGCGTAGAACTTTCGGCAAAGCAGGACATAATGCGCTATAAGATCACTACATTATATAGTAAACAAATCGACACTTTATTCGCCGATTAACGGAAAAATTCTTACATTTTTCATTTTAATCGGCAGTCCCAACGCAGTGCATTCGTCAAAACTATACATCCGTGTATCGTTTTGACTGCGATGTTGCGGCATGCCAAAACATCGCTGCTATTTGGAACCACCGCCGTCCGTAGCGGTAGAGAAACGGCGGATATTAACCCCTGTACGAATCAATTACGAATGAGAGACGCACAGCTTGTACACAGCTATAGCTTTTTGCTCAACACCGCCACTGCGCGCCATTTTCTCTCTTTTTTCCTTGCATTTTTTCTCTATCCGTTTTACACTAAAGAACATAAGGAGTATGCAAATGACGCAGAAAAAAGTTTTTAAAACACTGTTCGTTGTTCTGGCGGCCGCATTTATGCTGTTCCCGTCGTGTAAAACAACTGAATCCGCTCCGGCAGCTGTATCAAAGCAATACAACGCTATTGAAGCAACAGCGCCGGCCAATCAAGTGGATGTGCTTCTATTCAACGACTTCCACGGTAACGTCGCGGAAGATGCCCGTCCCGGTAAAGGGAAAAATGCCGGTATGGCAAAGCTGCTCGGCTATGTGCACACCG
>CAUVKE010000187.1:0-3811 GCA_963552415.1 uncultured Treponema sp. | reverse complement strand
GTATCAGCCCCGAACTCATCAAGGTGATGGCAATACCGACACTGAGCGAAAGGACAATGGAAAGAATGAGGTCGCTGTATTCTTTAAAGTAGTTGCGCAGCGCTTCGATGAGTGCGCCAGCCGCCGAGGTAAACGTAAAGGCTCCGATGATGGGATTGACATCGGTAACCAGCCCGAGCGTAATCCCCGTCAGTGAGGCGTGCGCAAGGGTGTCTCCGATAAGCGAGTACCGCCGTAATACAAGAAAAATGCCGATTAATGGGCAGAGAATACCGATAAAGAACGACACGATAAAGGCGTTCTGCATAAAAGCGTATTTCAACATAGCGGTTATACTATCAGATTTTAGGCAGAAAGGCTATCGAAGGGAGGAGCATTAAGGAGCCGAGGATACGCAACCGAAGCTGCGTATCCTCGGCTCCTTAACGGTTTATTTTTAACTGTTAAAAAACTCTAAAAATCTAACCGAGCTTTTTTAGATGCCCGGTTATCTGCCGGTATGGCGGAGTGTTCCCCGCTTTTCCAGTTCTTCAAGCGTAAGCTGCGGATAGCGTACTTTTGCAAGGAAGATCATTGCAGCAATGATGTACGGCTTAAAGCTTGCTTGCTTATAGAGCGGCACGCGGTAGCGGTCAAACACCGAACCGGCAACTTCGCCTTCTTTGCAGCTGACGCCGGTGATATCTGCCGGTAAGCAGTGCAGATAGAGCGCTTTGCCGTCTTTAGTCAGCTTCATCATATCTTCGGTGCATTCCCAATCTTTGTGTTTGCCGTTCTGAGCGAGCAGTTCTTTTTCAAGCGCTTTGATACCGTCAAAGTCGCCTGCGCCGTAGAGGTTCGTCCGTTTTTCCATTGCGGTAAAGGGCGCCCAGCTCTTGGGATACACGATATCGGCATCCTTAAAGGCCTCTTTCATGCTGTTGGTCTTGGTAAAGGATCCGCCCGATGCCTTTGCCTGCTTTTTCGCAACTTCTTCAACCTCAGGCATTACTTCATATCCTTCCGGATGTGCAAGTACCACGTCCATTCCCAAGCGGGAGAATAGACCGATTGCGCCCTGCGGAACGGAAAGCGGCTTGCCGTAAGAGGGTGAATATGCCCATGTCATCGCGATTTTCTTACCCTTGAGGTTTTCCAACCCGCCGAACTCGTGGATGATATGGAGGGTATCCGCCATAATCTGAGTGGGGTGGTCGATATCGCACTGCAGGTTGACGAGGGTCGGGCGCTGTTCAAGCACGCCGTCCTTATTGCCTTCGGCTACCGCATCCATAAAAGTGTGCATATAGGTATTACCCTTGCCGATGTACATATCGTCGCGGATACCGATAACGTCAGCCATAAACGAAACCATATTAGCGGTTTCACGGACGGTTTCTCCGTGGGCAATTTGAGACTTGCCTTCGTCCAAATCCTGTACTTCCAAACCGAGCAGGTTACAGGCTGATGCAAAGCTGAACCGTGTGCGGGTTGAGTTGTCGCGGAACAGCGAAATGCCGAGACCGCTTTCAAAAATCTTTGTAGAAATGTTTGATTCCCGCAAGGTGCGCAGCGCATCGGCTACCGTCCATGTTGCAAGAATTTCATCGAAGGTCTTTTCCCATGTAAGGAAAAAGTCGTTGTTGTACATCTTCTTAAAGCTCAAGCTATTGAGCTTTGTAATGTACGGATCCATAATCAAGGCCATAATTACTCCTAATACTATAATTGTACTTTATAACTTTTCAACGTATATGGACGGCAGTGCGGCATATACGGCAGCGCAGGTTACCAAGTCCTGTTTCCACGTAATTTCGTTCGGGGCATGAGCCTGTGCTTCCGCGCCCGGGCCGAAACCGATACAGGGAACTTTATTCCGTCCCATGATGGAAACGCCGTTTGTAGAGAATGTCCACTTGTCAACAAGCGGGCGTGCTTCGCGCATGGCAAGCTGATCTTTCGGGCCGATACGCTTATCGCCGTATAAATTGTTATACGATTCGATCATCGAACGTGCAACGACATGCTCTTTCGGCAATACCCATGTGGGGAAGAAGCATTCGATCGGGTATTGTTCTCCCGTCCATGACGGCCGGTCGTAGTTGTACATCGAGACCGTTACGTCTTTTCCGTATTTTTTGACGGCGGGAAGCTGGCGGATTTCTTCCAAGCATGATTCCCATGTTTCTCCGGCTGTCATACGGCGGTCGAGCGAAACAGCGCAAGAGTCCGCAACGGCACAGCGGCTCGGGCTGGTATAGAAAATTTCGGAAACGGTAACGGTTCCGCGTCCGAGGAAGTTTGCTTCTTCCCATTCTTTGTTGTATTTTTTATCCAGCATTTTGACGAGACCTTTAATTTCGGTGCCGTCTGCCGCATCGTTTTCGTTTAACTTGCGTACTTCCTGCAGGATGTCGGACATCTTGTAGATTGCATTATCGCCGCGCTCCGGTGCGGAACCGTGGCAGGAAACGCCTTTAACATCCACACGGATTTCCATGCGTCCGCGGTGTCCACGGTAAATACCGCCGTCGGTCGGTTCGGTGGAAACGACAAAGTCGGGCTTGCAGAGTTTTTCGTATCCGGGAACTTTGACGTCTTTTTTCAAGATATACTCCCAGCACATACCGTCGCAGTCTTCTTCCTGTACGGAGCCTACTACCATAGCAGTGTATTTATCGTTAAGAAGGCCTAAATCCTTCATCATCTTACAGGCATACATTGCAGAAACAACGCCGCCGGTTTGATCGGAAACCCCGCGTCCGCCGATAAATATATCGTCTTCAAAACCCTCGTAGGGGTCAAACTTCCAGTTGCTGCGGTTACCGATGCCAACCGTATCGATATGACCGTCAAAACAAACGACATGCGGGCCGGTTCCCATCCATCCCATTACGTTACCGAGCGGATCAATCCACGTTTTGTTAAATCCCAGCTCATCCATTTTCTTTTGGATACGCTTTGCTTTTTCTCCCTCATGGCTGCTTTCGCTGGGAAGGCGGATGATTTCACGAAGAAAGGCGGTCATGTCAGCCTTATATCCTTCTGCAGCAGTTTTAATCTTGTTAAAATCCAAACTCATGCTTCCTCCCATAAAAAGTCAAGAAGAAAGTATCAACTTTCGATTGACTTTTTACGCACGTTCATAACGAAGTGAGAACGTGCATATAATAATACAAGTTTGCAGCACGCAAACTTGGGTAAATAAAAGCCGTGCCATTTGTACGGCTTTTATTTTACACTCCTCTATCGTTTTTCAAGTATACCGCTTGAGACGATATTGATATAGCTATCAGGGTATCCTTAAAAAAAGTATTTTTAGAGACCGCCTGCCTTTCTCGCCATACACCAATGTATAATGAGAAAGAACTATAAATTGATATAATTATAGAATTGAAAAATTTATCTGTCAAGCAATAACTTCTAAAGATTTTTTAGCCATTCTAATTATTTTTTAGTCTAGCTGTTCAGAAGTGTACACGGACGAATAGTTTTAACAATGCGGCAACGCAGTAAATGTCGCCGTATATTTTTGTCCCCTTTCGCTATCCTTTTGAAAATAGCCGGTGTATATTTTCAAAAGGCCAGCATCATGGAAAGATACAGCCTCGCCGCCCGATAAACTTGAGAAAGCTCAATATGCTCGTTTTCGCGATGGACGACGGCAAGATCGCCCGGGCCGATGATAACGGGAACGAGTCCCCGCTTTACCAGTATACTGCCGTCGGTAGAACCCGCAAAAGTATCCGGGATATAGGGTAAACTGATGGCTCCCAGCGCTGTTTTACACCGCTGCACCAGAGGTTCGCTTTCTGCCGTCGTCCACGAAGGG
>CAUVKE010000186.1:0-3827 GCA_963552415.1 uncultured Treponema sp. | reverse complement strand
TTCCAAAACCTTTGTAATACTCGTACCTTGAGCACCCGATTCCTCAGCCAACTTCCGTATTTCATCGGCGACGACTGCAAAACCTTTTCCCGCTTCTCCGGCATGCGCTGCCTCAATTGCCGCATTCATTGCGAGAAGATTCGTTTGACTTGCCGTATTTTGAATAACCGTAATAGCATCGAGAAGCCCCTCGGATTGCTCCGTTACGACTTTCGTTACATCAACAACCATGGCAACAGTCTCTTTACCGGTGTGCGTTGTTTTTTCGAGAGCCTTAATCGATTGAAGGTTCTTTTCAGCCCGTTCCTGTAAAGTCTGAATGTTTTTTATGATTTCTTCGATTGAAAGAGATGAACCGGAAATACTTTCAGCTTGACTATCGATGTGAGAATCAAGACTTGACATCGTTTGCGTAATAGCATCTATCTTTGCAGCAGTTTCATTCACTTCCGTATGCTGCACCATTACCCTGTCTTTTACACTTTCGATATTCCCTGTTATTTGATTCAAAGCTGCGGCAGAATTCTCCATCCGCGCAGATAATATCTGACTAACCGACTGCATGTTTTTTGCCGTATCGGTGATAACCGAAAAAGAGGCGCGGATTTTTTCTATTGCATTATTCATCGATAAAGCGATGGATCCGAGTTCATCGGAATACACTGCAGCTTGAGCGGTAAAATCTCCTTCTGCGATCTTATTAAAAATAGCATTGAGTTTAACAAAACGCCTGAATACATAGCTGAGCATCACCTGACTTATTCCAATAATCAGCACCAATAAAATGCACATCCATAAAAGAGAATAGCCGAAAAAAGAACTGATGGACGGTACAAAGTCTTTTTCCGGAACCGCAAGGATTGTATAATAGGGTAAACCGGTGAGCTGTTTTTTGACAACGATAACTCTGCCGAGCGAAGAATCGTCATAGTATTGAAGATTGCTGTACCCTGTTACATTCGATAGAGCGCCGAACACGCTATTGATTTTTTTATTTGTAAAGTCGGCATTTGAACAAAGCGTCAACACATCAGAGTCATCTATAAGTCCGAGCCATGATTGCGGACTGGGAAGCGATTTACTGATTGTAGTAACAGCTTTTTGCAAATTAACTGCCATACCTGTAAATCCGATCGCTTCTCCCGTCTTATTAAATATTTTTACATTGAACCAAAAATGGGTTTCGTTAAGCGTCCTATCATGCTCCACATTGAAAAATAATGTCTGCGGTTTTTTAAGCATAGAAAAAAACCAATTATCAACAGCTTCCGTCAGCGTATTTTTTTTTATATTATTAGTTTTATCAATCGCATAATAGCTGCCGGTTAATTTCGATGCGGCAAAACAGGTTGAAAATCGCTCGTCTTTGCTGAGTTGAATCAACTTGTCGATAATCTGAACACCGGCTTTATCATCTTTTTCGTAATCTTCAAACCAATCGATCAAATATGATTCTTTTGCTAAATCTTCTGAAAGAGCCAAGCCGACGGCAAGATTTGCCTGTAGTTCGGAAGTCGAAGCCTCCAATATAAACGGTACGGTTTTATAAAAATTATTTTCGATATAAGACTTTACTTGGATAACGCTAAAAGCCAAAGCTCCGCAGACGGTAATAAGCAGTGTTGTAACTAAAAATAAATTGGCCGATGTTCGTATTTTCATATACTCTCCCGCATATCTAGGGAAGTGCCGCCTAAAGCGAGGAACGCATTTAATCAGCACTTCTCCTTGTTTCTTATAAGGTCTATCGGGCGTCTCTAAAAACTCAGGTATAGCTTTGCTTCGCGTCCTTAGGAATAGAGACGCCCGACGAGTTTTGCTTTAAGTCTTTATGATATAACGACTTTCTGAAAAAAACCAACCGAGTTTTTTCAGATGCCCTTTAGTGTTTGAGGGGAAATAGTTTAATAAAGTTATCCAAAACAACCGCCGGAGCGAACTGCGCATCCAAGGTTATGAGCAGTTTTTTATATTGATAAAACTCAATTAAAGGAAAGGTTTGCTCACGGTAAGTTTCAAGCCGTTTTACAATCGCCTCTCTTTTATCATCCTCACGGATAACCAATGTCCCGCGGCAAGTGTCGCACACTCCCTCAATAAGGGGTTTCATAAACTCAATATGAAAGTTCTTACCGCACGAGGCACACAAACGCCTGCCCGATAGCCGTTTTATCACTGATTCATCCGAAATATCAAAATTGATAACGGCATCAAGGCCGCAAAAACCTTCCAATATTTCCGCCTGTGCGATTGTCCGTGGAAATCCGTCTAAAATAAAACCGTTTTGTGCATCAGGTTGAGCCAACCGATCTTTTACCAGAGCAGCGGTTGTTTCATCATCAACAAGCAAACCGGAATCGATAATTTTTTGAATTTTTTCGCCGAGCAAAGTATGCTTTTTTATGGCAGTGCGAAACATAGCTCCTGTCGAAATATGGGGAATACCGTAATACTTTGCAACTTCCGATGCTAAGGTTCCTTTTCCTGCCCCCGGAGGGCCTAAAAAAACCAATTTCATATATAACCTCTAAACGGAATACAACCTTTTAACGAAGCTTTTATCGAGCATCTTTAAAAACCTAATCGAATTTTTAGAAATGCCCTATACTCTACTGAAAAGATATAAATCAGGTAAGCTATGACAGCTTTCCGCATCAAGTTCCCGCTTTACGCTCAAATCGCTCACCAAACCGAGTTTAAAATGGTAGTGAATGGGATCGTACCCTTCCCTGTCTGCGTGAATATAGAAATTAAAAATCCGCTTTTCACCTAATTCCGACGCAAGTACGGGAAACGGCCAAAAGGTATAAGTACCCGGCGTCTTTTGAGAGATTCTATACGGGTTATCCCAGAGATGATTCATCTGTGCGACCAAAGTATCTTCCAGATATAAAGCGACGGGGATATCAAAAACAGGAGAAAACGTCTGACCGTCCAAGATACGTCCGGTGATTGTAGGAAAGTTAAACACATGACCGGAAGGCAGTACTTGCTCAGAAGACGTATGGGAACGCTTTGTACTGAGAACGTTTTTCATACCTTCAACGGCTAATGCCGAAATATCGGCAAGAAGCTGATTTTTTTCCGCTTGATCAATCTGAAAAAAATGCGCCATACCTCTACCGGAAGCCGTATATCGCGGTTTAATCCGATTTAAAACAAAACAAACCGTATCCAAACGGCACTGCATACAATTACACGTGAACCACGGTTCATTCTTATCTTTTGCAGCATCGAAAACTTTATTCACTTCGTTGTATACGAAATCTTCCATAAGGTTATGTATTGTCATTACAAAAACTCCTGCCTAATTAGTGTAACGCATCGCTTCGGATTTTGCAATATCGATTATCATCTTTTTTATCGACAGTCTTTCTTTTATAATTGCCGCAGATTTATTCCTATTGCCAAACCGACGGCGATCATTGCAGTCCACAATGACGAACCTCCATAAGACAAAAATAAAAGCGGAATACCGGTAATCGGCATAAATCCCATAACCATCCCGATATTTACGACAAAATGGAAAAAAAGCATCGCGACAACCCCGGAGACAATGAGTTTGCCGAATAAATCACTTGTCTTTTGAATGATAAAAAACATCCGTAAAAAAATGATTGCGTAAAGTCCAAATACCACAAGTCCGCCGAGGAACCCCCACTCTTCCGATAAAATACTGAAAATAAAGTCGGTACTTTGCTCCGGCAAGAAACGGTAATGGCTTTGCGTGCCTTTCAAAAAACCCAAGCCCGCTCTGCCCCCTGAACCGATTGCCGTCATCGATTGGATAATATTCCACCCTGCGCCGAGCGGATCGCTATTCGGAT
>CAUVKE010000185.1:0-3831 GCA_963552415.1 uncultured Treponema sp. | reverse complement strand
GAATAACCGGCTCCGTATCGTTCCACCCCTTGACCGCCCGCCGTTTACTGCCGTCAGCTTCAATTAAAACCACATCATAGCTATCGCAGAGATTATCGATTACTCCTGACGGCGGAGCGCTCAGCTTTTCTTCCATCTCAGTACCGAAAAAGGACACAGTAGAATCAAGCCGCTCTTTTTCGCGTATGCCCATTTTTGTTGTAGTCGTTACCGCAACGTGCAATCCCTGCGCCGCAAGTTCATTTGCTGTTGTAATCATGGATGTGGTTTTACCGCCGCTGCCGATAAACGACACAACATCGCCGCGGCAGATATGGAGTTTTTCCGTGAGGGGACATATAGGTTTGCGATTAAAATTGAGGATACGACATTGTCGGTTTATGCGTGCCGGCATGCTCTACATCCGAGAATATGGACGTGCTTATCCGTTTTGCTGCGGTCAAACAGCCGGGCAATCAGATATGAATCGGTTGGAACGGGAGCCTTGCATACAGGGCAAAAGCGGTCTGCGTCGGGTTCTATCATCGGATAACAGTGAGGGCACCCATAAATCGAACATAATCGGTCGGTTCCTTCCGACGGGTAAACCTTTGTTTTTAGCTGCTCCCCTTTCTTTAATACGGTGCAGCAAACAGGGCAAACGCCGGGTGCTCCAGGTGTTCCTTTCGGTAAATATTTTGCATCTCCTGTTTTTTTACGGTTGAAAGTAAATAAAAAATACGCGGCAACCATTAATAGTATACCGATGAATACCAATATGAACCATGAAAGCGGCGAAAGAGATGTACCCATATCAATAAGATACACGATTCATGGACTTGCGGCAACCTATAAAACACAGTATACTTTCCTCGTGGCATCGTTATATATAGTCGGAACACCGATTGGAAATTTAGGCGATATTACGGTACGGGCATTGGAAATTTTCAAAACGGCTGACTATATTGCTTGCGAAGATACGCGACACACTCTGGGGCTTTTGACTCATTTTGAGATACGGAAGCCGCTTATTTCGTGCAGAGCGCAGAATGAACCGGAAGCTGCGCAGAAAATCATCGGTCTATTGGCTGACGGCAAGAATGTCGCTTATGCGAGCGATGCGGGGACTCCGGCTTTGAGCGATCCCGGCGCGGTTCTTGTTAAGCTTGTCCGTGAGGCAGGGTATCCTGTGATACCTATTCCGGGCGCTTCCGCATTTGCGGTTATGGTCAGTATTGCAGGAACGGGCGACTCTTCGGTGCTGTTTGAAGGCTTTTTATCCCCTAAACAAGGGCGGAGAAAACGGCGGCTGCAGGAGCTTTTTGATATGCAAACGGGTTTCGTACTCTACGAATCTCCGTTTAGGATTATCAAGCTCTTGCAAGATATTGCCGATATTAACAGCAAGAGGCAGATTGTTGTCGGCCGCGAGCTGACCAAGCTGCATGAAGAAATTTTATCCGGTTCGGTATCGGATGTTTTACATACATTACAGGAGCGGCAATCGATAAAAGGTGAGTTTTCGGTTTTTGTATCCGGAAAGGCTTAATTTTTTCGATAAAAATGCCGATAAAAGCTATGGAAGGCGGAAAAAACATGACAATTGATAGATTAAACGGAATTGAGCCTGTAAAACCTGTGCAACCTGTTCAGAGAACGCAAAGAACTGAAGCGGTCGGCAAAGCCGATGCCGTTTCCGTTTCAAGTGAAGCACGGGTATTATCAGATGCAAACATCGCTTTGGAAGCAGCTCGGAACGCCCCCGATATCCGTGAAGATAAGGTTGCCGAGGTAAAGAAAAAGTTTGCAGATCCTTCATATATAAATAATACTCTCTTGGAACTCGTTGCTGACAAGATATTAGACGATTACGGTCTTTAAAAGAGCGGCACATACTTAAACTGTCTTGTGCCGTTTTGATGCGGCTTTAACCGCTACTATATTTTTTCTCTAAAAAACCTGAAATAAAGGCGGAATGCAGGTATGTCTAATTTTACCTTTAAGCTTACATCAAATATTATACTCGGCGGTTACTCTATAGCAAAGATAGGGGCGGAAGCTGTTCGATTCGGAAAAAAGTTTTTATTTGTTGTCGATCCGTTGCTGCATGAAACCGGTATTGCTAAAAAGATTATTGATGCATTGGAAGAAAGAGATATATCCGTTCTTGTATTTGACGGTGTAAAACGTTCCGCCGACTCCGATATTATCGAACATGCATTGGAGCTTGCTCGTGATGTATTTATCGACGCTGTTATCGCTTCGGGTGGTATAGGCCCTGTTGCGGTTGGCCGCGCTGTTGCCTCGCTGTACAATGAAACCGGTTCGATCTATGATTTTATCGAAGGAAAGCCCTGTACGGCGGAACCGCTTCCGTTCATCGAAGTTCCCGCCACTTGCCGCGAACCGTTCACCTTTACACCGTTTAGTCCGATAGTTGACGTTCGTTCACGAAAAATTCATTTGTTAAAAGTATGCAATGATCTCTGTAAACTCTGTGTATTCGATACCGCTTGTTATTCAAACCTTGCGCCGAATGCGACAACGGCAACTATCCTTCAAGGCGTCGGCATCGCTTTCGAAGGATATATTTCCTCTAAAACGAATTTTTTGTCGGAAACGATTTTAGGAAAGGCAATTGACCGATTCTTGTTATCGCTTGATCCTCAACAAAGGCGTTCTACCGGTGATTCCCGCGAAACGGTTATTGCGGAAGCTGCCTGCTTAACCGCCATCGGTATGTCTTTTTCCAGCCCTGGATTGGGCAGCGCCATCGCACTTGCATGTGCAAGCCGCTATAATATTTCGAGTTCGGTAGTCGGTACAATCCTTTTACCGCACCTACTAACGAACGCCCAAACCTCGAATCTCGATAAGCTTGTAAAAATCGGCCGTATGATGGATGGCGACACACGCGGAGTCGATCCGCTTTACGTAGCAAAGGACGCTATTGAAGAAATCCGCCATCGGTTGGCGCAAGCTAATCTGCCTACTCGCTTAAAAGACATCGGGTTATCCATCGAGCAGCTTGTTACTATTTCCGAAGATGCCGTTTCGTTGAGTTTTATGAACTATATCCCCAAACCGATGCGAAGCGACGATGTATTTGAGCTGCTTAAACAAGCGTATTAACGCATGATTGAGCTTTTTAAGCTTGTCCGGCTCCCTAATACCCAAAAGATACGCAAGATCATCAAAATCCTTGAGATTCTCGAAACCGAATGCATTGCAGCCCCTTCCGATTTACCCTATTCGGCCTTTCCGCTTTCTTGCGATTCATTTTACATTGAAGGTCTTTGTGCGCATCTCGCATCAATCTATCCGTCCGATTCCGTTATTACCGCTGCCGTTAAAAACTACACTTCCGCCTTGCACGCAGAAACGCTCACCGCCGGAGATTACCGCATATTGTTTAATATGCTGCGCCATGCACTCTACCGGCAGAGCGGCGTGCAGCCCTCCGAATGGGATTTAATCGCCCCGGGACTGCGCTACGGAACCGATGCACCGAAGCACGATACAACCGCGCCGAATCCGGCAGTGTCTGATACAGAAACACAGATCGCTGCGCCTTCGGCAGTGCTTCCGATAACGCGCCCGTTTTATCCGGGGGTATATGTGTATGCCGAAGATATCCGCGCACCTTTTAACCTCGGTTCCATATTCCGTACCGCAGAGGCTTTCGGTGCGGAAAAGCTGCTCTTGTCGGAGGGCTGCGTTTCACCCGAACAACCCCGTGCGCAACGGTCGGCAATGGGCTGCACCCACTTTCTGCCGTGGGAGTATTGCTCGCTTGAATCCCTGCCTGCCGACTTACCCGTCTTTGCGCTTGAAACCGGTGGCACTCCGATT
>CAUVKE010000184.1:0-3831 GCA_963552415.1 uncultured Treponema sp. | reverse complement strand
AATGCCGGTCTATGTATCGTCGGTTTCTTACGGGCGAATTGCCTATCTTACCATTGAATCCGATCAGGAAAAGTCCGAGCTTAAAGCCAATCTCGACATGGCCCTTAAAGCTACAACAACAAACAATGGTGAAGTTGACATTGATACGGCAATCAAAAACCTTAAAAAGGGAACAACGATTAAGATACATATTATCGGAGGCGGCAGCGAGGCGGTTACCGATCTTAAACAATTCCAAAAATACATTGTAAAAGAAGGCTTTTCCGCAAAAAATCCGGGGCACATTATTAAGTATCAGCTACGGTTCTTGGATGATAACGCTACCGCGTATATCAAATACAGTGAAAAATACAAGACCATCGAACGTACGGAAATACCTGCAAAAGGATACAAAGTAACCGCAACAGTAAAAAATATAAAATACGCTGGACATGACTCTATGAATGTTATCGGTACTATCGGTATGCAGCCGCTTGATAAAGAAAAGCTGCGAAAAACAATTTTCAACTACAGTAATACGGAACCGCTGCCCAAATTAACGTGTACGTACATGAAAAACGTACAACCTCAAGCACAGACGAACAGTATTATTGTGCCGAACGATTCTTCTCCCGTTCAGCTTTTCTTCGATATAAAAGGAGAATTGAAAGATGCGGCGCAACAACTGTTTGTAACCGATAAACGGGGAGATAATCCAATATTGCCGAGTCGCACGGTAAACACATTCAAAGAAAGCCCCTTCCAATCTTTTAAGCTTTATCGGAAAGGAAAACCGAATGAAATACTGTTAATCGACGTCCGGTTTGAAATTGAAAACGAGCCGTAAAAGTTCTCTCTACACGAAATTTTAAAAACCCCTGCCGTAAGCCTTTTCAACGCAAATGCGCCGTATATTTCAAAAGGACTAATACCAGTCCCCACAGATAAGCCTATGAGCAGCGGAACCGGGAAGCGGTATCGGGGGTAATGCATCGCGTGTAAACCATGCGGCCTCCGATAACTCTTCCTGTTGTACGGTAATATCGCCCGAAACATATTCGGCGCGGAAGGCAAGCATCAGCTGGTTGGGATACGGCCAGCCTTGACTTCCGCGGTACCGGATATTCGTAACCGTTAAACCGACTTCTTCACGTACTTCACGGATAACGGCTTCCTCTGCCGTTTCACCGGCTTCGATAAAGCCCGCAATGCACGTATAAAGGTCGGAGATGTGCTGCACATGCCGCGCTAAAAGGATTTGCTCACCCTTACTGATAAGCACAATAATACACGGTGCAAGAACGGGATAAAATATTCTGCTGCATTGCGGACATTCCAGCGCTGTTTCGGTTACGCTTAAATGCAGTCGGCTGCCGCATGAAGAGCAATACTTTGTATGATGCAGCCAATCGAGTAAAAGAGCTGCACGGGCAACAACCGCTGCATACTCGGCAGGTTCCGTTACAAATAGATTTCGATACGGTATGCGTTTAAAACCTACTGGATCCTCTGCATCAGGCGATAAAGCCGCTGCAAATGTGCGATAGGCCTTTTCGCCGTAAAGGCTGAAAATATCTTCATTCGCATATGTTTTAAGGGTTTGGGAAACTTCGCTGCCGCTCGGCAACTGCCCGCTTTCTAAAATAAAAATATCTTTTTTTTGTATCAAAATGCCGAATTCAAAATCAGCACCATTGGGATAATCTATAAGCGCCATATTTTCAGTATATCCTTTTATCGGGTTAAGTCAAATCAATAATGGGGGACAAGTCTATCCAAAAAGTTTTGGGCATCTCTAAAAACTCGGTTAGATTTTTAGAGGTACCCGCATATCTGAAACAGGTCTCATTTGAAGGGGCTGTCCAAAAAGTAACCAACTTTTGAGACATCCCCAGCCCTCTTACAGTGCCTGCGTCCGCTCTTTTAAGAATGCACGATGAGCCTCATCCAAATGAGGTTCCAGTGCCGTGCGAACCGCTTGATTATAATCGTTCAGCCACTTGAGTTCTTCAGGGAGCAGTAGCTCCTTCACCACCGGCCGCGTGTCGATCGGGCAGAGCGTCAGCGTTTCAAACTCCAAGAATGTACCGTACTCCGTTGTTTTCCATTCCTTTGTCAGCGTAAGGCTTTCGATGCGGATACCGTGACTACCGGCACAGTAAAAACCGGGTTCATTGGAGGTAATCATGCCCGCTTTCATCGGAGCGTCCGTATAGCGGAGCCCGATATTTTGCGGCCCTTCGTGAACGGACAGCACATACCCGACGCCGTGTCCGGTACCGTGCTTATAGTCCTTGCCGTATTTCCGAAGCGGATTGCGGGCAAGAATATCAAGCTTATAGCCGGTCGTGTTTTCGGGAAATCGGGCTAAAGCGAGCTGGATATGCCCTTTTAACACCAGCGTATAATCCTCTTTTTCTTCCGCGGTGAGCGGACCGAGCGGAATGGTACGGGTAATATCCGTTGTTCCGTCTTTGTATTGTCCTCCCGAGTCGAGCAGCAAAAAGCCTTTGGGCTGCAAGGTTGCTGCGGTTTCTTTTTTAGGCCCGTAGTGGATAATCGCTGCGTTCGCTCCGTACCCTGCAATCGTGGTAAAGCTCGCCTCTATGAAGTCGGGCTGTTCGGCACGGAAGCGCAGCAGCTGTTCGGAAACGTCCCATTCGGTAACGCCGCTATCGGCATGGTCTTCCGCCCATTTAAGGATTTTGACCATCGCGATGCCGTCTTTAAGGAACGCATTCCGGTAGTTCTTAATTTCGGTTTCGTTTTTCACCGCTTTCATCGAAGAAGTGATATTAAGACCTTCAATAATATCCGCTTTTATCTTGTTGCGTAAGAAGATATTTGTCCGTGCGGGATCAAGGTAGACCGTACCCTGTAACTTTTCGGCATCGGCGAAAACCGCTTCGTAAGGCGCAACGGAGACGCCTTCTTTTTCCAGCGCCGCCTTCACCTCATCCGTCATTTGCCGCGCGTCGATGTAAAGCCGTGCAGACTGCATATCGATCAAGGCATAGGCGGTAACAACCGGTGTGCATTCAATATCATTGCCGCGGATGTTAAAGAGGTAACAGACATCCTCCAATGCCCCGATAACGGTTGAGTCCGCTTTCTTTTCCCGAAGCGCCGCGCGGACTTCTTTGATTTTTTCCGATGCGGATTTTCCCGTGTAGCGGACATCGAGTAAAAAGGCGGCGCTTAATACGGGCGCAGGCCGATCCGTCCACATCTCTCCAATAAGATCGCGGTCGATAACAAATTTCATATCGGGAAGCGACGAGTTAAACTGTGCAAACGAATTAACCGCTATCACTTTCCCGTCCATACCGATCGTACTGCCCGCAGGGAGCGTTTGCGCAAGATATTCAAATACAGTTGGAACATTCGGCTCTCCGCTCTTTTGCAAAAGGATACCGCTTCCCTTCAATTCTTTTTCAGCCTGTAAAAAATACCGGCCGTCAGTCCATAAAAAGGCCTTGTCTTTTGTAACCAATACGGCGCCCGCAGAGCCGGTAAAGCCGGAAATAAAGACGCGGGTCTTATCGTGTTCGGCAAGATATTCACACTGATGAGGGTCGGCGGTCGGAATATAATATGCATCGAAGCCGCATTCCGCCATTTTATTGCGCAATATGCTAATACGTTCAGCTATTGTCATAGTGATCTCCTTCGCAAATCAATTTAAAGTAACCTCAAAAATTGAGTTTTTTAGAAGTTACCGGTTATATTTTCTCTAGAGCCCTGCGTACATACGGCGCAGCAGCTGGTCTATTTTATGCCCGTAAGCGGGATCCGATGCCCACGTTCCGGCAAGGTTATAAATATGCGGCGCCTTGCCTTTCGGGTTTACGT
>CAUVKE010000183.1:0-3832 GCA_963552415.1 uncultured Treponema sp. | reverse complement strand
CCTCTGTCCATATCGGAAGAAACAAAGGGAAGCCGCCAATCGATGCCGTCGTTTTTCTGTGCAAGAACGACGCGGCTGCGGCGGAAATAGCCCCCTTCCTGTGAACTGGTCGTGGAAGCATTGGCAATGTTATCGGAAATAACATCCGTCCGTAACCGTTCGGCGCTCATACCGGTCGCCGCTATGTTGATACTGCTGAAGATACCCATTTACCGCTCCTTATTTTAATACCGACTGTACTTGGCTGTACTGAAAACCGGTCATCTGACTCAACAGTTGATACTGCATCTGAATCTTGAGAACATTCATCGCTTCTTCTTCAGCATCTACGTTGTTGCCATTCGCCTTCGCCGTTGTCGTGTAATCCAATACACGCCGCGGAGAAACCGAACGATAGTCGATAACACCGTCCGACTTAATATGACGGGGATCGGTTACCGCTAACTGAAACTGACCTGCAGCCCGTTTTTCGGAATCGAGCGCATGTTTTAACTCCGTTTCAAAATTGACCGACGTCCGCTTGAAATCCGGTATTTCCGAGTTTGCAAGGTTATTTGCCGACACAGTATAGCGAAGGGCGTTTACATCAAGCGCACGGTGTAAAAGATCAACTGTCTTTTGAAAACTGTTTATGTGCATCTCAACTCCTCTAAATTATTCGTATACTCATATATCGGCATTATAAAAATTCCCTTGAGGAACGTTACAGGATATAACGTGATAAATCTTGATCCTGTACGATGTTCTTCAACCGTTCGTCGACGTACGCGCGGTCTATTTCGACGGCTTTTTCGGTCATGTCGCTTGCATTAAACGAAATATCCTCCAATAGCATTTCCATGATGGTGTGAAGGCGGCGGGCGCCAATATTTTCCATCGTCGAGTTGACCTCTGCTGCGAGGTTGCTCATACGTTCGATTGCTTCATCCTTAAAAATGATGGTAAGGCCTTCGGTTTCGAGCAGCGCTTTATACTGTTTGGTTAATGCGTTCTTAGGTTCAAGCAGAATCCGCTTAAAGTCTTCCGCATGGAGCGATTCCAGTTCTACCCGCAGCGGGAAGCGTCCTTGAAATTCGGGAATAAGGTCGCTCGGTTTTGAAATGCTGAAAGCCCCCGCCGCGATGAATAGGATGTGGCGGGTATCGACGACGCCGAACTTTGTGTTGACTTTGGAGCCTTCTACGATTGGAAGAATATCGCGCTGTACCCCTTCGCGGGATACGTCGATACCGCTGCTCCGCTCGCTTTTGGAAGCAACTTTATCGATTTCGTCGATGAAAATGATGCCCATTTGTTCAACCCGCTCTTTTGCTTCCTCTACAATCTTGTCATGATCGACGAGCTTATCAAGCTGATCATCCATAATAATCGTGCGGGCTTCTTTTACGCTGGTTGTTTTACGTTTGTTTCTACCGGCGCCCATCAGCATACTGCTGATATTCGACATCGCGTTTTCGAGGTCTTCCATGTTGGATCCGCCGGCAAAAATTTCAAAACTCGGCATTCCTGACTGCTGCACGGAAACTTCTACCATTTTATCTTCAAATTTGCCGTCCCGCAGCATCTTGCGGAATTTTTCCCTCGTTTCGTGCATATCGTCTTTGGCTTGCCCGTCGTCTGCTACCGAATTGATTTCCACTCGGATTTCCTTGTTATTTCCTGCTTCCGCATCATGTTCCGAGCTGGAGATTAAAAGCGGTTTAGCGTCTTCTTTCCGATTCCGTTTCTTTTTGTTGGAACCCGGCAGTAAAAGGTCGAGGAGGATTTCCTCCGTGTTTTTCTCCGCCTGTGCTTTCAGTGTTTCCTGCATTTCGCTTTTTACCATAGAGTAGCCGACAGCCATCAAGTCGCGGATCATCGATTCAACGTCGCGGCCGACATAGCCGACTTCGGTGTACTTTGTTGCCTCTACTTTGAGAAACGGCGCTCCCGAAAGCTTTGCAAGCCGGCGGGCAATTTCGGTTTTACCCACGCCGGTCGGTCCGATCATCAAGATATTTTTCGGCGCTATTTCTTCGCGGATTTCTTCGCTCAATTTGAGCCGGCGTGTCCTATTCCGCAAGGCAACGGCAACAGCCTTTTTCGCCTTTGTCTGCCCGATAATATATTTGTCAAGCTCCGCCACAATGTGCGGAGGGGTGAGTTCATCCAAGTTGATGGTCATTGTTTCTCCTATAAAAACTTTTGCAGGATGTTGCAACATCCGAAAAAGTTTTTAGCCGTGCGCGTTTTACGCGCACATATAAATAATCAAGTTTGCAACGCAAACTTGAGATAAAAAGTACCGGCGATATTTTAGACGGTACTTTTTATCGTATTTCCTATATGTTTATATTTCTTCTATATGTATGTTTTCGTTGGTGTATACGCAAATCTGTCCGGCGATGTTTAAGCTCTTTTCCGCAATTTCGCGGGCTGATAAGTCCGTGTTGCGGAGGAGGGCAAGCGCTGCGGCATACGCATAATTGCCGCCCGATCCGATTGCAAGCACATCTTCTTGCGGTTCAATGACATCCCCATTTCCGGAAATCAGCAAAATAGTCTTTGCATCCGCAACCAACAGCAGCGCTTCAAGATTTTTCAGCATTTTATTGGTGCGCCACTCTTTGGCAAGCTCAACCGCAGCGCGGGTAATGTCGCCGCCGTATTCCTTGAGCCGCCCCTCGAACTTTTCGAGCAGTGTAAAGGCATCGGCCGTTGCGCCGGCAAAACCGGTCATCACTTTGCCGTCGTAAATCTTGCGGACTTTGCGGGCATTGCCTTTCATCACCGTTTGCCCCATCGTAACCTGTCCGTCGCCGGCCATCGCAACCTTTCCGTTTCGTCTGACGGCAATAACGGTCGTACTCCGCACCTTCGTTTTTCCCATGTATAACCTCATTAGCGGTATTAAGATATATTGATACCTTTTCCTATTATATCATAATATACTTCTTTTGAAAATATACAGTGCATCTACGTATCATTCACCGAAAAAACTATTTGCAAAAAATACAAAGTTGTTGTAATATAAGTAATAGTCATTCTGATTTAGGTGTAAAACCGTGTCGGTGAGAATAAAAATATTTTATAAAAATATAAAACACGAGGACTTGACAAAATGGTGAATATGTATATAATCCCCCCCCCCATAAATTAATTGATAATTGGCAATTCATAATTAAGAATAGAAGCCCGCCATCTAATAAGTAATTATGAATTATGAATTATGCATTATATATCAGGAGGTATACAATGAAAAAACGTTTTTCTCTTCGTTATAAGCTTATCATTATTTTCGGCGCATTAATTATCGCTGCATCAGCCATTGAGATTGTTCTTGCTGTCAGAACCGCGCGTAAAGCGGTAACCGAAAAAGTTGAAACGCATCTTATCGATAAGGCAACTTATACGGCAGAACTTATCGATGCCAGAGTTACGGCTTTTTTTCAATTTTTTGAAGGCATTGCCCGTAGCCCCATATTGCGTGATCCTGCCATTTCCTATCGGGAAAAGGCAGCGTTTTTAAAAAAAGAGGCGGCATTTAATGCTAGAATTCACAAAATGGATTTATGCGACATGAAAGGAACACGATATACGGACAGCGGACAAATGCTTGATGTCTCCGGCAGAGATTTTTTCATGGCTGCTTCCAAAGGGAAAAATTTTGTTGCCGAACCGCTCGTTTCTCGATTAGACGGAGCTTTTGTTCTTGCATTTGCCGTTCCTATTTATGATGATAATCACGCTATCATTGGTGTTTTACTGGCAACGGTCGAAGCGTCAGCTCTTTCGCACGATATAGAAGATATTGTTGTCGGCAAAACAGGGTATTGCTATATTCTCGGTCTTA
>CAUVKE010000182.1:0-3834 GCA_963552415.1 uncultured Treponema sp. | reverse complement strand
GTCCCAAAGAATTTTGAAAATCTGATAGCAGTATCCGCAGTAATTGAACGCTTTCCGTGAATGATTTCTGAGATTCTTGTTTCAGGAACATTGATTTCTTTTGCCAGACGATATGCAGAAATATTCATTGCATCTAAAAAATCTTCTTTAAGAATTTCTCCGGGATGAATATTGGGTAATTTTTCATCAGTGATAATCTGTGATTCTAACATTTTCTGCATCTCCATTTTCAAACTTAAATACAATTCTCCATTGATCATTTATTCTGATTGAATAAAATCCGTCTAAATTCCCAACAAGTTTTTCTAAGCGATTACCGGGAGGGATCCTTAAATCTTCTACCACTTTTGCAGCTTCAATCATTCGAAGTTTTCTTCTTGCAACATTCTGAATCGTCGCAGGTAACTTTTTACTTTTCTTACCTTTGCATATTGATTCTGTCTCTATATCACCAAAACTTCTTATCATATTTCTATACTAACGTAAAGCAGAAGTACTTGTCAAGATGTAGAGGGAAGCTCTAATAAAACTGAAGTTTTTTTGCAGATGTCCTATAGCTATTGGGAACCTCTAAAAACTTCAGTTTTTAGAGGTTTACCTTAGACTTAATTTGCGATGTTTTAATTTAAGTCATTCAATTACAAAGACTTAAATCAAAACTCGTCGGGCATCTCTAAAAATCTAACCGAGTTTTTAGAGATGCCCTATTGATTGACAGCACATAAATTCTATGTTATTCTAAATCTATGTTAATAAAAGATATAATACATGGGATTGGAGTGCCGTTTTATTCATACAACGGTTCGGTTAAACAGCAGACATATCAGCTCAAATTAACACTTTCTTCTATTAATACCCCCCCCCCCCCCCATCTTTTGGAAATATACAGCACATCTACTTCGTTGCTGCGCACAAATTAATCCTCAACGTATCAAAGATACGCCTGCGGTTAATTTGTGCTTGCGCCTCGTATCTGTACCGTCTATTTCCAAAAGAAATTTCAGCACGGATACGGATGTATATTCGATGACGAGGTATTTGTACCGTTCAAAAGCGTTTATTCAAATAGTTCTTTTTCTCCTTTTATTTTCCGTTCGGCTTGCAGCGCAAACCGGCGAGTCCATAAACGATAAGCGCATCGAAACCGGCACAGCGCAGAATGCACAGAGTACACAGAATGTAAACAGCGAGCAAGACACACGCAATGCACAAAACGAGCAAAGCGTGCCGGTTGTGCAAGAATCGCAAAGCGCCGTACAAGGCTCCGCTCAAGTTGCCGAGACGGCCGCATCTGATAGTTCGGATATTTCCGGGCGGTGGTATACCAATTTCTTTGTTTCAGGCGGCTTTCAAACCTTTATCCCCGTTTCCCTTTTAAAAGAATACACTGAAGCAAAGCCCGGTTATAGGATAGCGCTCGGCTACACCTTTTTCCGCTCCGGCAAGCACACCTTGCCGGTGTATCTGGAAACCGGACACAGCGTTATCCTCGGGACGAACCCGCTGATACGCAGCTTTGATGCCTTTCCGACAACCGTCAATGCCGCCTACGAATACTACGCGATAAGGTATCTTTCGCTCGGCGTGTTTGCCGGAATAGGCGCAGAAGTAATGCGTATTCGCCATTATCAGACGGCGCTTGATCTATTAACTAACAAATTAAAAACACGCCCGGGAGCGGAAGGGGTTTTTACATCCGGGGTAACGATCGGTACGGCAATACTGGAACGCAGTATCGAAGTGAAAGCTCAGTTCTCCGCCGATCTTATACTGGAAAAACCCCGTGCTATTCCGCTGCCTTCTTTTCAGCTTGCAATCAGAGTATATCCGGGCGCGGTTTATGCCTACGCGCGAAAAAAGCGGACTGCGGAGTACAAAGTGCAAGAATGTGCAAAGACGATAGAAAACCTTAAAACCTCGATTGAAACGGAACGGAAAGCGGCGGTGGCGGTAGAGCAAGCGCCGACAGCGCCTGAACGGAAAGAGGAACCTGAAATACCCGAAACAAAACCGCTTGCGCAGTTCAAGAGTATCTATGTGTATTTTGAACCTGAAAGCGCCGCGCTCGACGTAAACGCCAAAGGGGACATTAAAAAAGCTGCGGCAATCTTGAAAGAAAACGATGATCTTTTCATCCTGTTTGAAAGCTCCGCCGCTCCGTTCGGTTCGGAAGACGAGAGGCTGCAGATTGAAACGGCGCGCATCAGGTCGGTTGCCGAGTATCTCATACAAAAATGCGATATTACGCATGACCGCATTATCTATAATGAACCGAAAGATAAAAACCTGCAAAGGGATAACCGTACCGGAGAAGACGAATATTACATCCAATATCGGTATGTAAAAATCCGCTTTGTCAGAATACAAAGTAATCCCGACGAAGGAGCAAATAGTTGGGCGCTTTTGAACGCTCAATGAGCTTTTTAGAAGTCGCTGTATTGATAGAACCGCTAAAGGAGAAAAAGGTGAAAAAGATGAGAACGATGAAAAGTAGTATGCGTTTGTATGCGCTTTTATGTGCCGCCGTACTGCCGGTAATGGTATGTATATCATGTACTAAAATGCTCAGCGAAATTATTCCGCCTAATGAGCAGCGGCTTATCGGATTGCAACTAAAAAATGTAGAGCGGTTCGTATGCAGTACTGATACGGTTATAAACGGTAATGCCGTTACCGTAACCGTTCCCAAAGGAACCGATGTAACACGCCTTTTGCCTGAAGCTGTTATTTCTCCGCAATCGACGCTGTTTCCCGTTACGCTGCGGTATTTGCAAGAAGCCTTTCCCGCTACCGATGTACTAAAGCTCGGCTCTACCGTCAGCACTTTTGAAAATATAGAAACCATAAATAAATGGTTTTTCGACTTATATGCAGATAACCCCGACTTTAACATTCCGGAGCTGGTTTTTCCTATCAATTTTTTAAGCCCTGTACCTTTTGCCGTTATCGGCGGACAGGGAAACATAGAACTGTATACCGTAAAAGTCCTCTATGACGATGGCACCGATCCTGCGACCGGATTACTGCCGCCGGGGGTTCCTGCTGAAAAAAATATTCTTTCGTTCAGTGTCGGGGAACCGCAGATAGGCGAAAGTGTTATCGGCGCAAACACGGTAGACTTTGAAGTAATAGCGGGAACGGAAGTACGTGCACTGACCGTACGGGCGGCTGTTTCTCCGCACGCTATTCTGATACCGCTTACCGAGCCGTATCTAGTGCCGCTGTTTCAAAGGTTGGGGATGGATTATTTAAGCGTATTGTCCGGTTATATGACCGCGCCGAATAAAGAAGCGTATTTACGCGCCCTTTTTGCACCGGTTAATCTTTCGAATGTAATTGTTCCGCTTGATAAGCCGATTGATTTTACCAACCCCGTACAGTTTGCCGTACTGGGTAATGATAAGGATGTAAAGCTGTACACGGCAAGGTGCGAACAGACGGTAACGGGCGCGGTGCTGAAAAATTTCGGCTTTTCAAAGGTGAAAAACCCCGGTCTGGTAAAAGACGGAACGGTGCGCATAGACCGGACGGCAAAAACCGTAACGGCGGAGCTGTTGTATCCGGTTGAATATACTGAATATACCGGCTTAGGAGCTTTTTCGCTGTACTGCGACGTTGCATACGCAGGAGACAGCGCTGCAATAGAATACGAGGGCACACGGTTCAATGTAACCGATAAAATTACCTTTACAGCTGAAAATCCCTCGGGGGCGCAGTACCACCTCGGTACAGCCGAAGCAAAGATTATCATCACCTTCGGGACGGAGCAAACGGAGTATCGCCTGTTTATCTCGTTTAAAGAAGACCCCGACACCGTGCGCAGTATTACCGACT
>CAUVKE010000181.1:0-3844 GCA_963552415.1 uncultured Treponema sp. | reverse complement strand
GCAAGGCATTGAACGAGGCATTGAGCAAGGCATTGAACGAGGCATTGAGCAAGGCTTTTCAGAAGGCTCATACCAAACAAAGCGTGAAACGGCCGTAGCATTTAAGCGCCTTGGAATCGACATTGCTAAAATAGCCGAAGGAACAGGTCTTTCCGTTGAAGAAATCGAAAAGCTTTAGAAGTGCGCAGTAATCAATCGGTGATAGGTAAACAATGGATAATTGATAATTAAGAATTCATAATTCTTGAAACTTGTATAATAAAAGTAGACAGGTAAAATGGAGAATATATGGGACGTGTTTACAAGAATTATACGAAGGATTTAAAAGAGCAGGCATGTAAGCTGGTTGTTGAAAAAAACATACCCGTGCGCATTGTGGCAGAGAAATTGAGTGTACGAGTACAGCTTTTATACAAATGGTTAAACCAATATGAAAGCTATGGACAGGAAGCTTTTGTCGGTTCAGGACGAGTAAGAAGTGCAGATGCGCAACTGAAGAAACTGCAAAAGGAAAACGAGTACTTAAAACTGGAGAATGAAGTACTAAAAAAAGCAGCGGCATACTTTGCGGAAAAGTGAGCGAATGCGTCAAAATAGCAAAAAAATATTTTTCTCAAAGAAAAATAAGCACTGTATGCCGGATACTTGGCGTATCGCGTAGCAGCTACTATAGGCAAGCAAAGGAGCAGAAAGAAGAAGAAAAACAGCTTGAGCAGCGTATCATTTCTACATTTGCCAAACATAAGGGAAATTATGGGCGGATACGGATCAAAAAAGCGCTTGAGCGAGAGCATATCAAAGTGAGTGAATGGAAAATTGCTCGAATTATGAAAGAGAACGGGTTAATAGCGAAAGGAGGCAGAAAGAAAGGGCGAGGGAAAAGGAGCAAAATGGTGCAACAGGAAAAAATAATTAAACAAAATCTGATTAAGGACAAATTTGCCGTGAAGGAAGTAAATAAGCTTTGGAGTTCGGATATCAGTGAATTTAAGATAACAGGAGGCAAGGTGTATGTTTGTGGGATAATAGATGTTGCAAGCAGGGTGATTGTTGGTTGGTCAATCCAATTACATATGAGAGAAGTCATTGTACATCAAGCTCTGAAAATGGCTTGCGGCCGCTATGTGAATGTACCAGCTGAACGCTATATGCACACTGATGGCGGTAGCCAGTTTTGCTCAAAAAAGACAACGGAGCTGATTGAGAAAGCAGGCTTTATCAAAAGTATGTCAAGACCCGGAGTTCCGCAAGACAATCAGCCAATTGAAAGTTTCTGGAAGACCATGAAACGAGAGATGCCGAGTATTCGCCATATGAAATTTGAACAGGCGAAAGCAACGATAGTCGAATATATAGAGTTGTATTATAACAGTGAAAGACTTCATTCGAGTATTAATTATCGAATACCAAATGAAGTTTACCAACAATTATCAATTTAATATGTCTACTAATACTTGACAAGTTTCCTTGAAACACGGATTCATCCGCATCGGAGTTATCCGTTATCTTTATCTTTTTAGGTAACCGTACTTTACCGTTTTTTTCGGATGTAGTATATACCATCTCGCAGAAAAAATATAGCCCTGCATAAAATGTCTGATGCGTTTGCCCTGCGATGCGGTAATCAAAGCAGCTTTAAAAACGCCTCTTCGGTGATAATCGCGGTGCCGAGCTCCTTCGCTTTCTTGTTTTTTGACGAACCGGAATCGGGCGTATTGGTTACGAGGTACGTAAGCCCCTTGGTTACCGAAGATTTTACCGTTCCGCCTTTTGCTTGAACCATCGCTTCAGCTTCTTTCCTTTTAAGTGTGTTCAGCTCTCCGGTAAAGCAAAAACTTTTTCCTGCAAGCGGAAGATTTCCTTGAGCGGCGGCGAGTGTTTGAATAACAATAATTCCCGAACGGGTAAGGCGCAGCATCTCTTCCTTTGCATCGCGGAGGCCGAGCGTAAGCGTATGGGCAAGAACACTGCCGAATTGATATACGGCGGCAAAGTCTTCTTCCGTAGCCGCGAGTAGTTTTTCAAGGCTATCAAAGCCTGCATCGACCAGTTTTTCGACCATGGTGCGGCCGATACCTTCGATATCAAAACCGGCAATAAAGACCGGCAATGGGATATCCCGTTTGGCGTGCAGTGCGCGGTATACTTTTTCCGCAGACTTTTTTCCCATGCGTTCGAGGGCTGCGAGTTCCTCAACCGTAATGGTGTATAAATCGGAAATAGAGCGAAGGCGCTGTGCATCAAAGAGTTGTTTAAGGAGCGCCGTTCCAAAGTCTTGAATATCAAGGGTGTTGATCCATTTTTCTATCCGGTGATGAATGAGCTTAGAGCAAGCCGGATTCGGACAGTACAAGCGAGTACCTTCGTCACGGAGTGCAGTACCGCAGCTCCCGCACTTGCAAGGCTGTTCGATGGGCACACTTGAATCGGGATTTTCGATAAGCGCTTCTATCTTAGGGATAATCTCCCCCCGTTTGGTTACGAGCACTCTACTGCCGATCTTTAAATTCAGTTCCGCAATCATGTTCGGGTTGCAGAGGTTTGCCCGCTTAACGGTTGTGCCTGCCAACTGTACCGGATCGATGAGTGCGATGGGGGTGTAGGTAACGCCCGATTCGCTCCACTCGACGCTGCGCAGGGCAGTAACCGCTTCTTCAAGGCTGAACTTAAACGCGATCTGTTTTTCCGGCCGCGCCCTGCTGAGGTCGGCAGTATCGATACGGTCGTTTTTAATAACAAGGCCGTCGATGTCGTAGGGAATAGTGCTGCGGATATCCATAACATGGGCGCGGTAGTCGATAACTTCCCGGACGCTGCCGCACCGCGTAACCGGTACCTGTAAAAAGCCCTGCGCTTCAAGCCAGTTGAGTTTCTCGGTTTCCGTAGTGAAAGGCGCCGCTTCGGTAAAAGGCTTTCCGACTGTTCCCGCGGCGGCATCGTAACAGATAATTTCGAGGTGCTCGCTGCCGCTGCCATCCTTTCGCTTCATCAACCCGTTTGCCGCATTCCGGCAATTCTTTTTATCGGGATAAAAACGGCGCAGTACCTCTTTGGTCATCAGCACTTCGCCGCGGATACCGCCGGAAAAGGGCGACGCTCCGGTTGGGGCGGAATCGCCTTTCAGCTCAAGCACAACACCCTGCATTTTTTTAACATTCGCGGTAATATCGTCGCCGATTTTGCCGTCGCCTCGTGTTACCGCCCGAACGAGCCGCCCCTTTTCATATTGCAGCTCCATACTGGCGCCGTCCAGTTTATATTGTACCAGAAAATCGGAGAACGGCATCTTCTCCGCCCATTTTTGAAAACTTTCGGGATCCGCCGCCTTGTCTTGGCTCCCCATTGGGATAATGTGTTCCGCTTTCGGGAAACCGTCGGCGCTATCCTTAGGTACCGTTGCAAATAAGGCGTTCCGAGGATCGAGGCTTCGCAGTTCGTCCCACAATAAATCAAAATCCGCATCCGAAATTTCCGGTTCCGCGTTATAGTATAAGTCCTGATGTTTTTTTATCAGCGCTTCAAGCTCTTGTATCCGTGCATTCTTTTCCATATTCAAAAGCATACTATGTACGTAACAAAAATACAACCAACCATCTCTTTTCAAAAGGCTAACGGAAACCTTTCTTAAAATGCAACAGTTGAACAAAGTGTCAACTTTGGAAACTGTTGCATTCGTGCGCGAAAAGCGCACACGTTAATCTGCGATGTTTGCGATAAGCAAACTCGCAGCGTTTTTAGACAATGCCAACTGCATTGTCTAAAATAAGCCTTCCTTAAAATGCAACAGTTGAACAAAGTATCAACTTTGGAAACTGTTGCATTCGTGCGCGGAACGCGCATACGT
>CAUVKE010000180.1:0-3847 GCA_963552415.1 uncultured Treponema sp. | reverse complement strand
AAAAAGTAACCAACTTTTGAGACATCCCCGTTTTCAATAATTAAAAAGAAAATTTTTCCGCTGCTTTCTAAACCACGGCTTTTTCCAAAGCTGTTTCTGCCGCCGTTTTCTCTGTGCGGCAGGGGAGAGCCGGTCGAGCGGGTTGTCCATATACACAACCGCTTTTTTACAAAACGCGGGGCTGAACCGGTATGCGGCGGCGGAGATAAGTGCAATCGCTAAAAAAAGCGCGGGCAGCCAATCCTTCCATTGTGCATAAAAAGTCCGGCGGTATGGATAGATCGGTACGGAAACGCTCAATGCATCGGTAGTAAAGAGCGGCAGGCTTGCGGTAATGTTTCCGACAGGATCGACAACGCAGGTATAGCCGCCGTTGGTAGAGCGGACAAGCGGCGTCCGTAGTTCTATTGCACGGAAATAGGCGACGGCGAAATGCTGATATTCCGCGCTCGCCGTTTTTGACCACGAATCGTTGGTTAGGTTAATCAGTATATCGCTTTTTTGATTATGTAAATCGGCACAGAGCGTCGGAAAGGCATCTTCAAAGCAGATGGGCGCAGCGAAGCGGACATCGTTTCCGTTTTGTGCGGTGAACGTCATCGCTTTATATTCCGTTCCCGGCGCCCATCCCGACGAAAAACCGACCAGCGAGTCGAAAAAACGCTGCACAAACGGATGATCGATAAAGGGAATGTATTCTGCAAAGCAGATCAGCTGTATCTTTGAATAGGTGTCGAGTACCGTTCCGTCCGGTGCTATAAGATAGACGGAATTAGAGTATTTTCCGCGTTCGGCATCCTGTAACAGCGGGGAACCCGTTAAAATGGGAATATTCATCCGCTGCAAAAACTCGGTAAAGGATTCCTGAAATGGCTGATGCCGGTAATAATCTTGAAATTGATCATACCCGTACGCAAGACTGCTTTCATTCCATACGATGAGGTCAGGCCGCACCGGTGCTTCTTCTACTGCTTTTTCGGTAAGCTTTTGGGTGCTATATAGGTTTTTAAAAAATAAGTCGAGGCCGGAAACCCACGGGTCGGTGTTTTGCTGTACCAACACAAGGGAGAGTATCTGTTGCGGCGTTCTTTTTCGATACATATGGAAAAGTCCGTATCCGTTGATCAGCAGCAATAGACCGGTTGTAAAGATTAGCGGACGGAGTAGCGGTCTTCCGTGTTGTTTGGATAAACCTGCGGTTATACCCATGGCCGCACGTATTATTTCTGCAAGGAGAGCGGAAATCAATGCAACAAGAAAGGTTATTCCCCATACGCCGGTAATATCGGCTATTTGAATGAGCGGCCGCAGCGATAATGTTGTCATTGAAAGACCGCCCCACGGATAGGCGACAAAGCCGCTTCCCTTAAACCATTCCCAGAGTGTCCACAAGCCCGCAAAGGCAAACGGACGCAGAGCCGGCGGCAGCTTCATTGCATAATAAAACCAGTATCCGGAAAGGGAGCCGAGAAAAAAATAAGCAACAGTAGAAGCGCCGAGTGTAAAAATTGCAAAGTTTTCAAAATATGCCAGCCAAAAGCTGGAGCACAGATGAACAAGAGCCATCATCGCGCCGAACATCCATGCACTACGCCGTCGGCTCGGGCTGGTGCAAAAAGACGTATATAACGGTATCAGTGCGATAACGCCGAAAAAAGCCGACCCGAAATGCAGGTATTCATTCGATATCCCTAATGAAAGCAGCGCCACAGAGCATAAAACTGCCAAAAAAGATGAAATAACCGACATAATTTTGCAACAATTTAATCATTTTTCTTGAATTGTTTCAATATAACGGATATTATAGAGGATATGCAGAAGATTCTACCGTTTCATGTAGACGAATATGGAGACGAGCCGGAAGTAACCGTTGCGGTTCCCGGACGCTTTCACCTTTTAGGTGAGCATACATGGTTTGCACAGGGCAATACGCTTTCGATGGCGATCGATCATTATCTGTATCTTTGCGTTTCAAAAAGAAAAGATGCCAATTATCGGTTCCTTTCCCTGTCGCTCAAAGAGCGGAAAAAAGTTGCGGCTGCCAATCTGCGGTATCGTAAAGAAGATCGTTGGGCAAATTCGATAAAAGCTGTTATTCTTTCTTTTATGGATCAGGGGATTGAGATGACAGGACTCAATTTTACCATCCTTTCCGAAATACCGGCGGATGCGGGACTCGGTACGCCGAATGCGCTCAAGGTCGCCACCGCGATGGCGTTGCGGAAGGTATTTGCCCCGCGGCTTACAAAGGCAGATCTTGTCGATATTTTGGAAAATGCAAATGTGCAGCACCTTAAAACCTATCCTCACCGTGCAGATATTCTGTGCGCGCTGTATGCAAAGGCGGGACACTGCATACGGACAAATCACCGGCGGAAGACAGCCGATATTTATCCGTTTCCTATCAGTAATTACCGGATTATTTTGACGGATTCGCGGGTTCCCCGTCTGTTGGCGCGCGAGGAGCTGAACCACAGAATTCAGGAATGTATGGAAGCCTACGAACGGGTAAAAAAGATGCCGGATATTCCTCAGGATTTCAGCAAGCTTGCCGAAAGCGATCTTGAAGAGCTTGCCATCCCCGAATCGGTACGGCGGCGAGTACTCTATATTATCCGTGAATCCATCAGTGTCGACGATGCTATCGGCGCCTTAAAGAAAAACGATTGGGTGGTGTTTTCGCGTATCGTAACGCGCTCTCAAGAAAACTTGCGGGACCGCTTTGAAATTTCCTGTCCCGAATTGGATTGGCTTGTTAAACGGGCAATGGAATTTGTAGTACCCGATATGAATGATATCGTATGTTCGCGCTTGACGGGAAGGGGATTCGGCGGATGCACCTACAGCATTCTGAGGGCGAACGATATTCAAACCTATATTGAAAAACTTGGTGACTATGAACGTATTTTCGGATTTAAGCCTTTGTACTATAAAGTTAGGCCTTCCGGCGGGGTGCGTATACTATAAGGAGGTGGAAAATGGATACGATTCTTAAAGAAGGGGTACAGTTGTATCGAGAAAATCGATATGAGGATGCGCTTGCTGCATTTTTAAAGATTTCTTCTGAAGATACTGAGCTCAATTTTGATTTGGCATATTATATCGGTTTGTGCTATGCGAGTCTTTTACAATATGACGATGCGCTTGTCTACTTGGAACAGATTATCACTGCGGGTACCGATATCGCCCGCGTGTATCAATGCAGGCTTATTTTAGCCTTTATTTACACAAAGACGGGCCGTGTCCGTTTGGCGGAATTCGAGCTTTCAAAACTTCTGGACGCAGGATACGATTCTCCACAGGTGCATACTTCGATGGCGTATTTGGCGTATGAACAAGAGAATGCGGATAAGGCGCTTGAGCTTTACGAAAAAGCGCTGGAACTTGATCCGGATAATTCCACAGCGCTCAATGGACTCGGTTATATTCTTGCCGATACTGAAAGAGATTTAACCCGCGCTTTAATCTTATGTAAAAAGGCGCTTGACGTGCAGCCGGATAATCCCGCCTATTTGGATTCGCTGGCATGGACATACTATAAGATGGGCTTTGAGACCGAAGCCCGTTCATATATTCAACGGGCGGATGACCTTCTTGCCGATAATGAAATAATTAAGCGCCATTTGCAGCGTATTATGAATGGGCATCTTCTAAAAAAAGGATAAGTATCATGCGTATAAAGAGACTATTGCAAACAGCCGGTTTAATGCTGCTTTTATTGTGCGGCGGTATAGCGCTGACTGCGCAAACAAACAGTCTGCAGCCTCGTTTAAGCTCCGCCGATAGGGATCAGGGATTTGAAGAATTCCGCCGCGGTGTGCAGGCGTATTACCGCGGAACTTTTAAC
>CAUVKE010000179.1:0-3853 GCA_963552415.1 uncultured Treponema sp. | reverse complement strand
GATGGGAACAGGACGGACAATCCCGCAGCAAAGTAGAAATTATCGCAAATAATCTTCAGCTTTTAGGGGGCGGTTCCGGAAGCGGTGGTCAGCAGATGAATAACGGCAATCAAGGAACATATCAGCGATCAAATGCACCTTCGGCATATCAGGCTCGGCAAAATACACCGCCGCCTAATGACGGTTATGAAGCCGATTTTGATAACGCCAATTATGACAATATTCCATTTTAAGGAGAACCAAACATGGCAGATGAAATACTGAATACCGCTGAAGTAGATACAAATACACAAGAAAATCCCCGCGAAGGCGGTGGAGAAGAACGGCAAGGTAATAAAAAAGGAAAGATGTTTTTCCGTAAAAAGGTTTGCCGTTTCTGTGCACAAAAAGCAAAAATTGATTATAAGGAGCCGGATTCTTTGCGGCGCTTTATTACCGAACGCGGAAAGATCTTACCGCGCCGTATTACCGGAACTTGCGCAAAACACCAGCGTAAGCTTGCACTCGAAATTAAGCGTGCACGTGCACTTGCGTTACTCCCTTACGTTGTTGACTAACAGCTGATACTCCTAAAAACCGATGTTTTTAGGAGTGTTTAGATTATCTGCCGTCGGCTTCCAACTCCTGGAATACCGCTCGGCTGTTTTTTATCATTATGTACCGTTCTGTCGGTACGCCTATAAGGAGCTTGAAATGAAAGTAATTTTAAACGAAGATGTCAAATACCTCGGAGAAGAGGGGGATATTAAGGACGTTGCCAAAGGGTATGCCCGCAACTATTTGTTTCCGCGGAATTTAGCGGTTCCCTGCAATTCTTTTACCCTTGCTCATTTTGAAAGCCGTAAAGAAGAAATAGAGCAGCGGAAAGCTGTTAAGCGGCAAAATGCAGCCGGTTTAAAAGAGCAGCTTGAAGCGCTGACACTGACAATCGTAATGCCTGCAGGTCCCAATGGGAAGTTGTACGGTGCGGTTACCAACCAAACAGTTTCCGACGAGCTGCAGAAACTCGGATTTGAAATCGAACGGAAGCGTATTGAGCTGCCCGGTCTTACTTTTAAGAGTGTTGGTCATTATACTGCGACACTCAAATTGTATGAGTCTGCCGTTGCGGCGCTTCCCGTCGTGGTAGAAGCTCAGCCTGAAGCTGAAAAAACAGCCGAAGCAAAGCCGGATAAGCGTTCACGTCGCCGTCAGGAAGAAATCGAAACGCAGCCGGAAGCAGCGGAAGGCGTTCAAACTGAAGCTGCCCAAGAAGAAGTCAAAGCAGAAAAAACTGCCGAAACGCAAGAATAGCCTGCTTCTCTTATATTTTTATAGAGAGAAAACGATATATCACCCATCATAAAAGAGAAGTTCTATTAAAGAGCTTCTCTTTTATTTTTTAGAGTATCTAGTAAGCCTCTAAAACTTCAAGTCCGAATTTTAGAGATGCTCATATATAAAAACTATCTAAGGAAAATAAAATGTCGGATATGATGAAACAACTGTCTTCATTAAAAGATAAAATACCGCCGAATAATATGGAGGCGGAAATAGCCGTACTCGGAGCTATTTTACTTGACTCGGATGCTATCGGAACGGTTTTACAGTATATCCGTGCAGAAAGTTTTTATACCATTGCCCACCAAAAAATCTTTCAGGCTGTTGTTGATCTTTACAATAAAGGACAGAATGTCGATATCCTTGTTATTAGTGAGCATCTGAGACAGGAAGGGCTTCTTGATTCCGTAGGCGGCACCGCTTATATTGCTTCGCTGACAGATGCTGTTCCAAGTACTGCAAATGTTACCTATTACGCAAAAATCGTCCTCGATGCTGCTATTCGAAGATCGCTATTGAAGGTTTCACATCAGATATCTGCCGATGTTTTTGATCAAACCATTGCCTACTCTTCCGTATTGGAACAGGCACAAAAAAATATCTTCGATTTAACCGATGCGGGACAATCGGCGACCTTCCATACTCCGAAGGATCTTATTCTTGAAGCTATTGAAATCATCGAAGCGCGCGCAAAGCACCGCGATGAGTTTTCGGGAATTCCTTCCGGTTTTGAATTTTTAGATAGCCTTACCAGCGGTTTTCAAAACTCGGAACTTATTATCATCGGGGCGCGCCCCTCAATCGGAAAAACAGCGTTGGCACTTACCATTGCCGATTATATTTCGGTAACAAAAAAAATACCTTCGGCTTTCTTTTCGCTTGAAATGTCCAATATGCAGCTGATACACCGTTTATTCTCTCTGGAATCACGAGTATCATCTTCCAAAATTCGATCAGGAAATTTACAGAGCGCTGATTTTGCAAAACTGCAAGATGCAGCGGGAAGGCTCTACGATGCGCCGCTTTATATCGTCGATATGCCTAATATGAAGTTACTCGATCTACGGGCGATGGCGCGGCAGCTCTGCTTGCAAGAAGGGGTAAAAATTATTTTTATCGACTACCTCGGCTTAATTTCTTCGGAAAATAATGCTATCCCGCGTCATGAACGTTTTGCAGAAATTTCTCAATCACTGAAAAGCCTCGCCCGCGAGCTTAACATTCCCGTCATAGCGCTATCGCAGGTGGGTCGCGATGCCGAAGGAACGGCGCCGACGCTGGCCAACTTGCGGGAATCCGGCGCGATTGAACAGGATGCCGACGTTGTTATGTTTTTACACCGAGAAAAACGCGAAAGTCCCGACACCGAATTGATCGTTGCCAAGCAACGTAACGGTCCGGTTGCCACCGTCAACCTTGAGTTCATCAGTGAATGTACCCGTTTTGTTTCCAAGGCGCGGAACGAATAATACTGATCGAGCAGAATAGAGCCAATATGCCGATATCTTTATCGGGTTATCGAATTTTCATTCAGAGGAAGATATGCCTGCATCAGCTCAAACCGCTTCTTAAAATATTTTTTTTCTTTTTCGCCGAGCGTCTCGATCCACTCCTGTGTAAAACGCTTGACGACAGGATATTCCGGTTCATTATATTGCGTTATGAGCAGGGGTAAAACCGAAAAGTCCGCCCTACCCGCTTTATCCCGCGTGCACGTTAGTTGCAGCATCACGGCATCACCGGTGTATTCACGATAGAATGCAGGATCGTCATACCGTGTGTGCCAACGCTGTCCTGAAATAAAATTCCCCATAGAATACATACAAAAGACCTTACACTGCTCCGAAATAATGGCTTCTTGTAAAACCAGCGGACGTTCGACAGTGATTGTCTCCCACGATTGCATCACATGCGGATGATGAGCCCATATAATATCGATTCCGGCTTCTCCAAGCTGTTTAAACCACGCTTTTTTCGATTCGGAAACAATTCGTCCATATTCAGGTTCATTGAGATGAAGCCCCAAGACAAATAAATCGCAAGGATACCGGTTGCGTGTCTCTTTAATGAGCGCAAGGAGCGCTGCCCTTCCCTGTTTGGTAGATACACTGTAATAAAGCCGATTCTTTGATGCATCATAAGAATTTAAAATCTCGGTAACAGAGCAAAAAAGAATATTCCATCCTTTATAAGAAAGAGGTGTTACTTGTATACTGTCGTTTACAGAATCTTTTAAGCCGGAAAAAGCAAGGAACGGCGGAAGCACATCGGCAGCGAGCCGTTCCTTTTGTACGGTTCGTACTGAGGCAAGCGTTCCGTCAATACCGGTTGTACCGTGATCGTTTGTATGGTTATTTGCAAAGCCGAGTATATCAAAACCCGCTTGGACGGCAGCACGTAAATAAGGCGTATGAACATTAAAGCAGGGATAGGTCGAAAGCGGCAGGGCATCGCACACCGGTGTTTCGATATTGACAAAACTTAAATCATCACTATGTAATATTTTTTCGACAGCTTTGTATATTAAATCATA
>CAUVKE010000178.1:0-3856 GCA_963552415.1 uncultured Treponema sp. | reverse complement strand
GAATAAGATTGATTTTTTTAGGCAAAAGTTCTTCGATTGGAATAACCGCCTTTGCTTCTTTCGGAGTTGATATAGTATCAACGGTATTCGGCGTATCTAAAGTTTTTGAAGTATCTGAATCCATAGCTTTCAATATCGTCATTATTCCGCGAAAAGTCAATAAATGGCCTTTTATCTCTTTAGAAAATGCGGTATACTGACCCTCATGGGGAAAAGTATCGTTTTTGTTAATCAAAAAGGCGGGGTAGGGAAGACCACTTCAGCCGTCAATATCGGCGCATACTTTGCACAGGCTGGCAAGAAAACGCTGCTTGTGGACTTTGATCCGCAGGGAAATATGTCGTCGGGCGTCGGCATTTCCAAAAAGCAGCCGAGTATTTATGATGCAATTGCCGGAAAAATTCCTATCCAAAAAACGGTCAGACCGACGGCGGTTAAGGACTTGTATGCAATCCCCGCCGATATTAATCTATCGGGTGCGACCATCGAACTGGTTGATCAGCAATCTCGAGAATTTTTTCTCCGCGACAATCTTGCCCTCCTTAAAGAAGAATATGAATATATTTTAATTGATTGCCCTCCATCGTTGGGGATTTTAACGCTGAACGGACTCGCCGCTGCGGATGAGGTGTTTATTCCGCTGCAGTGTGAGTATTTTGCGCTTGAGGGCTTAACGCTTCTTTTACAAACCGTTAAAAGAGTACAGGAAAAAATCAATCCCCGCCTTAAAATCGGCGGTATCTTTTTTACGATGTACGATTCCCGCACAAAGCTCGCGCAGGAAGTGGTGCAGCAGGTTACCGCTTATTTTAAAGACCGCGTATGCAGCACGATTATTCCGCGTAACGTCCGCCTCTCCGAAGCGCCCTCCCACGGGCTTCCCATCTGCAAGTATGACGATTCCTGTATCGGCGCTCGCAGCTATGCAAAACTCGCTCAGGAGGTGCTTGACCGTGCCTAAATCTGCACTGGGTAAAGGGCTCGACTCCTTGCTTTCTTCCGACATCACGGATTTGTATTCAAACGATGCTGCTGCACAATCTTCGGGTGGCCAATCGGATAGCGGTTTGTCTGTAATGCAGCAGCAGGGTATGACGCAAGGGGCTGCAGTGCAACGAGCCGGTACTCAAAATCGCGCCGATACGGTCGGTTCTGCTCCGGTTGAGCTTGACCCCGCGCTGTTAAAACCCAATCCGTTTCAACCCCGCCGCACCTTTAACGAAGAGAGTTTGCAGGAGCTTGCCGCTTCCATCAAAGAACACGGGATTATTCAGCCGATTATCGCGGAAAAAAACGGCGATGAATACTATATTATTGCGGGAGAGCGGAGAACGAGGGCGGCGCGTTTAGCGGGGCTTACACGGGTTCCGGTTATCTTCCGTGAATTTGAAAACAGCAAAAAGCTTGAAATTGCACTTATCGAAAATATCCAGCGGGAAAACCTCAATCCGATTGAAGAGGCTAAGGCATATCAGGAGATTATGCAGCTGTCCAATCTTAATCAGGAGGAGACCGCCAAGCGGGTAGGGAAGAGCCGATCGGCAGTTGCCAATGCGATGAGATTGCTGCAACTGCCCGACGACATGCAGACGGCGCTGGAAAAAGGCGCCATCACCGCAGGTCATGCGCGGGCAATTCTCTCGCTTATCAATCCGGCGGATCAAACGCTGCTGTTTACCCGCATTACGGAGCAGTCGCTTTCGGTGCGTGAAGCGGAAATGCAGGCAGCTCAGTTGAAAAACGGCAGCCGCGCCGGACAGAAAAATACGGCACCGCAGCCGGTAAGTCGGCCGGAAGCGGACGATGCGCAGCTTGCTGTTAAAGATATTGAGCAGCAATTTATCGATGCGCTGGGTACAAAGGTGGAAATTAAAGGCGACCTTGAAAAAGGCATCGTTCATATTTCATACTTTTCGCAGGCGGATCTTGACGCGCTCTATAATAAAATTGCTGCAAAATAGCATTGCAGGAACATAACCTTCGATGGCAAACCTTTCCGATTATATAGTTTGGCGCGGCGATTTTCCCTTTGAAGTGCGCCCGTTCAATGCGGTAGATGCGCTGGTACTGTGTCAACTTTCTTACCTTAACTTTTTCGATATTGTCCCCGCCCAATTTGACGGCGGTATTACGCTGCGAGCAGCTGCCCGTATCTATGCCGCCGATTCTACACGTGGAACCTCCGAAGAGTTCGGTGTGTTAATCAACCCGCTCACCGCCGATTTGCTCAAAAACGCTGGGGAAACGGAGCGCTTCGGTTCTATCCTTTTAAAAGGCTTTGTAAATGAAATTGATCGCAATGCGGATAAACAGTTTGCAGCGATTACCGCCGTGCTTCCAACGGGGTATGCCTGTGTTGTCTATCGGGGTACGGACGACTCGATTATCGGATGGAAAGAAGACTGTCTTTTGAGCCTTTCCGCCCCCATCCCCTCTCATACTGCAGCGACGGATTATCTTTCGGCGGCTGCGGAAGCTGCCGTTGTGTGCGGTACCGAAAAGCTTTACATTGCGGGGCATTCTAAGGGCGGAAACCTTGCGCTCTATGCGGCCGGGAGTGCCGCCGCTTCGATACGGGATCGGATTGAGCGGGTGTTCTGTTTTGATAGCCCCGGCTTTGCCTTTGATATTGAACAGCGGAGCGGATTTCAAGCGATTATGCTGAAAACTGCTTCTTTTATTCCGCAGTCCTCCGTTGTCGGCGTTCTACTCTCGTATTTTCCGTATTACACGGTTATCGAAAGTTCCGAAACAAATACACTTTGGCAGCATGACGCATTTTCTTGGCAAATTAAGCGGGATGAATTTGTAACACATCAGGAAGGCCGTACAAAGGAGAGCTATTTTGCGGAAAAGACCATGCGGGAATGGCTTTCTCATCTTAACGATACCGAGCGGAAAGAATTTATCGAAACGCTGTTTGCCGTTCTGTTCGGCACCGGTGCGGAAACGCTCAGCGAATTAACCGCCAACGGACTTGCCCATTCGCTGCATATTTTACAAGAACTGCACACGGTAGATTCCGAGCGGCGGCGAGAGCTGTTTGCCGTTATCAAGGCCTTTTTCGGCGCGGTTCATATGCATTTTCCGTATCCGTAATTTTTAATTTTAAACATCGCATCTAAGCTTATGTCCAAAAACTCAAGTTTTTTAGAGGTTCCCTATCATTTTTAAAGATGCCGTATAGCACAAGCGGCCTGCCTTAGCAAAAAAGAAGGGGTATCTCTTTACTAATTGATTTTCCATTTCCCGTGTTGTTGGGAGAAACGCTGTGCATGTATGGAAATAACTCGTCCGTCTTCCCCCGCAAGCACAATAATGCCGGTAATCAAATTTATTTCGCTGATTCGGAACAGTGTATTATCATAGTAAAGGCTGGTGCCGATCGACGGTAGATTTTTTCGAGTTTCCACATACCAATCATATTCATACGATAGGCAACAAAGTAGGCGTCCGCATTGCCCCGAAATTTTAAGCGAATTTAACGACAGGTTTTGTTCCTTTGCCATCTTGATAGATACCGGTCTTAGTTTGTCAGTTACTGCATGGCAGCAAAACGGGCGGCCACAACAGCCGAGTCCGCCTGCTATCCTCGATTCATCGCGTACGCCAATTTGCCGAAGTTCGATACGGAGATGCAGAATGGCAACCAAGTCTTTAACCAGCTTACGAAAGTCGATACGGGTTTCTGCCGTAAAAAAGAAGATTACTTTAGGATCCTCGAGCAGGTAGTGGCAGTCAATCAACTTCATGTCGAGCTTATGGACTTGGACTTTCTCTTTAAAAAGGGTACTTGCTTCTTTTTCTTTTTCGATATTTTCTTTTACCCGTTGAAAGTCCTCGTCCGTTGCTTTTC
>CAUVKE010000177.1:0-3896 GCA_963552415.1 uncultured Treponema sp. | reverse complement strand
GCCGGTAGATACAATGTTTCCCAAAATTCCCTGTCCGATCGGAGATGAGATTCTTTCGGTAGAAGGTTTAAGCGACGGGCGGCATTTTACCGATGTTTCTTTTTCGTTGCGGAAGGGAGAAATTTTAGGTCTTGCGGGTTTAGTGGGAGCCGGAAGAACTGAAATTATCGAAACCATCTTCGGTATCCGCCGCGCTGTAGCGGGAACGGTCAAAATAAACGGTAAACCGGTTCAGATTAAAAATCCCCGTGATGCAATTAAACATAAGATAGCGCTTCTTACCGAAGATCGGCGGCTTTCAGGTATTTTTCCGGTATTGCCGGTAAGCGACAATATCGTAATATCCAACATCAACCACTATATCAACCGTTTCGGTCTTTTAAATAAAAAGAATATTTTAAAAGATTGTAGTGAATATGTGCGGTCGATAGAAATTAAGACACCCGGTGTCGGGCAGCAAATTCAATTTTTATCGGGAGGAAATCAACAAAAGGTACTCATCGCTCGATGGCTTTTAACCGAGCCGGATATTTTGTTTCTTGATGAACCGACGCGGGGAATCGACGTCGGTGCAAAGGCCGAAATTCACCGTTTTATCAGTATGCTTGCAGGACAAGGAAAAGCCATCATCATGGTTTCCTCCGAAATGCCTGAAATACTCGGTATGAGCGATAGAATTGTCGTCGTTGCGGAAGGACATGTTACCGGTATCCTCGAAAATAAAAATCTTACACAGGATACTATTATGGCCTATGCTTCAAACAAAGCGGACTTGGCGGTTTAAAAAAACATACTGATAATTACGAGGAGGAATAAAGATATGGTTGGAGCAGGAACAAGCCGCTTTGATATAAAAACGTTAAAGACGCTGATACAAACCTACGGTATCGTGCTGGTGCTCATTCTGATGATTATTGTTATCTCGATATTAAATCCGAGATTCTTAGGTTTAACAAATATTTTTAATGTACTAAGCCAAACGGCCATTTACGGTATTTTGGCGCTCGGTATGACCTTTGTCATCACTTCACAGGGAATTGATCTTTCCGTCGGTTCGGTGCTCGCATTGGCGGGCTGTATTATGGCAAGCATCGGGCAGGTCGCAGGTGCTGTACCGCGCTATTTTCCGAACGTACCTCAAATGCCGCTTATTGTTCCTATCCTTGCGGCCTTATCGGTAGGCGCCGCTTCAGGTGCGCTGAACGGATGGCTTATTTCGGCAACGCGCATTCCGCCGTTTATTGCAACGCTCGGTATGTACACCGTTGCGCGCGGTCTTGTGCTTGTATACACAGGTGGCACACCGATCAGCAATTTGCTGTCCGGCTTTGATGTAATCGGACAGGGCAAGCTTTTCGGATACATTCCGGTTGCGGTACTGGTGTATGTTGTGATGATTATCATTTCGTGGATACTGCTGCATAATACCAAGTTCGGCAAGGCTGTCTATGCACTCGGCGGGAATAAACGGGCAGCGGAAATTTCCGGCGTAAATGTGAATAAAACGCTGATTATCATCTATGCCTATTGCGGACTGCTTGCCGGTGTTGCAGCTATTGTGTATGCAGGACGGGCGGGTAGTATGCATCCTTCCGCTGCAACCGGCTACGAGCTGACGGCGATTGCCGCAACAACGGTCGGCGGTACCAGTCATACCGGCGGTATCGGCACGATTTGGGGTGCGGTTATCGGAGCGCTGCTTATTTCCGTATTGCGGAACGGGTTAACACTTTTGTCGGTCAGTTCCTATTGGCAGCAGATTGCCGAAGGCGTCATCATTGTAGCGGCCGTTATCGTTGATATGCGGAAAAATAAGGGGAAAAAATAAATGAACAAGATACGGATCGGTTCGGTCGGTTTAGGCCGCTTAGGACTCGAACACGCAAAAAATATCGCAACCAGAATCCCGGGCGCGGAACTGGCTGCTTTGTGCGACATCGATACCGAAAAACTGCATCGGGTTGGGAAAGAACTCGGTGTCCGCCATTACTGTACGTCTTTTGAAGAAATGCTTGCCATTGAGGAGCTTGATGCGGTCGCGATTGTTTCCCCATCGGCTCTCCACTGTACGCAGATTGCGCAGGCTTTGGAGCGCGGTAAGCACGTGTTTTGTGAAAAACCGCTTGGTACCAGTCTTGAAGAATGCCGCCTCGCAGAAAAAGCGGTAGAAGCCCATCCCGACGCAGTGTTTATGCTTGGGTTTATGCGCCGTTTTGATGAATCCTACCGCTATGCAAAGGAAAAAATCGATGCAGGCGAGATTGGCTGGCCGATACTGTTCCGCTCGTATAGTCAGGATCCGATCAGCTGTATTGACGGCGCAATTGCGTTTGCCCCGCACAGCGGCGGCGAATTTTACGATATGTCTTCTCACGATATCGACCTTGCCCGTTGGATGCTTTCAAGCGAACCTGTTTCGGTCTATGCGGTCGGCGGTTGTTATGCGTATCCCGAATTTGCTCAGTATGAAGACGGTGATAATGTCTCCTGCTTAATGAAGTTTAAAAACGATGCAATGGCCTTCCTCTTTGCCGGTAGAACCGCACCGCATGGGTATAACGTCGAAACGGAAATTATCGGAACGAAGGCAACGCTGCGAATCGCTTCTGTTCCTCAAAAAAACTTGGTTGAAATTCTTGACCGGTACGGTGTCCGCAAAGAGTGTTCGGAGAATTTTCAGGAGCGGTTTTCACAAGCTTATCTGCACGAAATGGAAGCATTTGTAGACTGCATCCGCTCAAAGCGGAAACCGTCCGTCTCCGTATATGACGGTACGGCGGTATCCGTTATTGCCGGTAAATGTACCGAATCCTTTCGGAGCGGAAAACTGATAGATATTTAATACGCGATCTCGGCGCTTAACCGGATATAGTGGTTGAACTGCTTCCCGATAGCATCTCTGCGCCACTGCTCCAACTGTCGTGCAGCTTCTTTCCGGATTTCATGCTCCCCGTTGGGGATGTCCTTAATATCTTTTTCATTCCAACCTTTCATCTCATCAACAGGTGAATAGATATTGCGCCGTACGCCCGGATTGATGTTAGCTTCAAACACATAGCCGATTTTAAACAGCATAGATCCGCCCGACTTTAGAATCGGCAAGTGACAGCTTACATCCAACGCAAGCTGATTAACATACTGGATAGTTTGTTGACGCATAAAGGGGGTGCTATAAAGATACGCACGTTTTTTTGACTGACTTTGATATTTCCCATCAGGTTCGGTAACGGCAGCGTAATTAAACGAAGAACCGTCTGTAGTATATTGCTTTGACACATAATCCTTCAGTAGCGTGATATCATCAATGCTTTCCGTAGTATTCGCATGGCGAATAAAGGTATTGGAAAAGTTAACATCCAGCCCATATAGCGGACGAAATTTTAAGCGTAATTGAATTCTGTCCGAGTTAGGGTCTAAATTATTACCGAGGATCCGGCCGCGATGCGTATAATTTTGATAATTACGCGCAGACGGATCATGGTGATCATGATGGGTATATGCATACGGCAATACAAACGTGTAAGTCAAATCGACAAAAGAAAACCAATGACTATATGGCATCGTATATGAAATGCCGGTTTCACCCGACATACGCCATTTTGCATCTTTAAATTTAACTATTTCATTAAATCCGAGATCATCGGCATAAAAAGCCGCAGCAAGGCGCAAACCCTTTACCGGTTTTATTGTGGTACTTAACCCTATCAAAGAATTATCAGGGAAATCATATATGCTCTGTCCGAGAAAAAAGGCTGAAAAAGGAATTAAATACATCGGTTCGAATCGTCCGCCGTAAATCATCGTATCTATAATAGAAAACGAAAGCCATGACAAAGGCCGAATGTCAAGAGAATGAGATGATAAAAACTTATTCGGCCCGACAGAAGCCCTATAGT
>CAUVKE010000176.1:0-3903 GCA_963552415.1 uncultured Treponema sp. | reverse complement strand
GGTAATACTTTTATAAAGTCAAAAGAAGAAGGATTAAAAAAATATAACTGCGAAGAATGGTATATTCTATCAGGGAAATACGGATTATTAGATAAAGACGAACGTATTTCATATTATAATTTGTATTTAGGAAAACAATCGGCAGAATATAAAAAGAAATGGGCGGAAAATGTATTGAATACATTAAAGTCAAAGTATGATTTAAAAAATGATATATTTTATATTTTTGGCGGCAAATCATACTATGAGCATTTAATACCTCATTTACATTGCATCGTTTTTGCCTATAAAAACAGTAATTGTATTGACTTAAATAAACCGACCGAATATCGAAACGGGAAGGTCTATGATAGTAAAAGCGATAGAATTAAGAAATAAAGAAAATTTACAAAAGATAAAAAAAGCGCCGGGATATTATAAATGGTGGGCAAATCGAGCTGAGTTAGATGTGATTTTAAATGAACTAAACGTTAAGTTTGATGATATAAAATCCTCAATTGAAACGCAGTCGGATAAGTTTTGTATATATGTCGGTATTGCCGTAAAAGAATCTATTAGAGACAGATTGAATTGGCATATTAATGACAAACATACGGAGAACTGCGTAAAACATGGGACATTATCTACCCTTAGACAAAGTATAGCCAGTATAATTGCGCATAATCAGTATGACAAGAAAGCGACAGATGATTTTATTGATAAATTGGAAGTCGAATATTTTTTTAATGAGCAGCCGATAAAATCTGCTAATGCAAAAAATGAATTAACCGGTATTGAAAAGGCGTTATTACAAGAATATTTAAGAATTTTAAATATTAGGGACAACAACCATCCTTGTGCAAAAGAAATAAAAAAAGAGTTAAAACGGCTGAGAAAGATAAGTAAGAATACGATAAGAGATGAAGCGAATGTTTTCTCGGTAAAATTTAAATAAAGAGAGGCGCTGCTATGATTGCTCAAATGAAACGTTTACATTTTTTTAACCTTGCGCTGTCACTTTTTATCATCGGTTTATTGTCGAACCCGTTAAACGCCGCTGATAAAGAATATATCGAAGTAAAAATTGACGGAGAAATAGTCGGCAAGTGGATGGAGCTTGCTTCCATTGATGAGTACGACAGTGCAGGAAATACGGTACGCACTAAAACTTACGGAGATTACAGTTATTATGAATTCCGTTATGAGTACAATGCAAAAGGCCAAAAGATACATTACATATACAGTAAAGGTCATCAACAGACCGGTGAATCGTATAAAAATGAAACATGGTATACCTATGATAAAAAAGGAAATAATATTTATGCTAAAAATTCTGATGGAACAGAACTTTGGTATGAGTATAACAGCAAAGAAAAGGTCATTCATTCTAAAAATTCCGACGGTAAGAAAGCTTGGTATGAATATGACCATAACGGAAACGAGATACATACCGAAGACTCTGACGGCAATGAAACATGGTCAGAGTATAACGGTAAAGAACAGTTAGTTCATTATAAAAACTCCAACGGGTCTGAATATTGGAAGGAATATGATAGTAACGGTAATAACGTACATACGAAATATTCTGACGGCGTTGAAGAATGGAATGAACGTGATAGGCATGGTAATGTGATTCGCACTATTGTCAAAAGAAACGGTAAGCTGGAGGAAGTTCGGGTTCACATACTTGAATACCATAAAAACAGCGAAATATTGAAAAAAGACACCTGCTATTATACGAGCAACTGGTAAATCACCCCATGTTTATTTTGACAGGTCCCGAATCACATGATATAATTCTTTCCGTATTTATTGTTGCCTCTTTTTAAGGCACGCATAATTTTATCCGGTTGCGTTTGCCGGATTATTTTTTTATAGGGAGTACATCTTATGAAAAAAATGTATCTGTTTTTACTGGTTGCCGTAGCCGGAGTGTGGGCGGGAATGTCTACTGCTTTCGGTTGTACGGGATTTGTTGCAGGAAAGGATGCAACAGCCGACGGATTTCGTATCATTGCACGGACGGAAGATTTAAGCGGCGCCCATAATAAAACCTTTAAGGTATATCCGCATCAGAAAAATAAAAAACCGGTACAGTTTACCGACTCAATCGGCTTTAAAATCGAATTACCGAAAGAGAGCTATCGGTATACCGCTATTTGCGATGCCGAACAATCCGAAGGTATTTACGACGAAGTCGGCTTTAACGAGCATGGAGTCGCTATGAGTGCGACTGTTTCGGCATCTCCGGGAAAAGCTGCGGAAGAAGCTGACCCGCTTGTTGAAAACGGACTTTCGGAAGCATCTATGACAACGGTTGTGCTGCCGTATATTACGACAGCCCGGGAAGGTGTTGAACGGATTGCAAAGATTGTAGATACCCACGGTTCTGCGGAAGGAAACATCCTGTTTATCGCGGATGATAAAGAAAGCTGGTACATGGAAATTTATTCCGGCCATCAGTATGCGGCGGTTAAAGTACCCGATGATATGTATGCGGTAGTGCCTAATCACTTTTTACTCGGATATGTTGATACGGCAAGCAAAGATGTTATCGCATCAAAAGATTTAATCAATTTAGCAAAAGCGAAAGGCTTTTATAAAGAAGTTGACGGTAAATTCCACGCAGCGCTTACCTATGGGGAAGAGCTGACTGATTACAACCGTGTGCGGCTTTGGGGAGGTCAAAACAAGCTCTCACCATCCGCTCAGGTTGCTTATGATACCAAGTTATTCTCTTTATGGAGGAAAGCAGATAAAAAAATTGCCCTCGAAGATGTAATGGAACTACAGCGCTGCCGCTATGAGGGTACCGATAAAGATGCAAATTTACCGAAAAATGCAGGAGTTCGGGCAATCGGTACACCGACTTCTATGGAGTGCCATATTATTCAGATGAAAGACACCTTGCCTAAATCGATCGGCGGCGTAATGTGGATGGCAATGGCAAATGCGGAACATTCGGTTTATGTGCCGTTCTACGGTAACATTACGGATACAGTACCTCCGTATAAAGTGGACAATGAGCAGTATACTCCCGATTCGTTTTATTGGCTGATGAGAAGCATCAACGTTCTTTCGGCCTTAAACAGGGATATGTACGGAAAAAATGTCCGCAGCTATTGGAAAGCGTATGAGCAAAAGCTGATTAAAGAGCAGAAAGACAAAGATGCGGAAATCACGAGGCTCTACACGAAAAAAGGCGAATCCGCCGCGGCAAAATATGCAACCAAGCTAGGGAATGACCAAGCCGCCGATGTGTTTGCTAAAGCGCAAAAGATATACACGGAACTGGTCGGTTTTGCAGCAAAGAACGAAGGGAGAATCCCTAAAAAAGCGTTTGAACCGTCCGTAGCAAAAGAAAAATAAAGGAGCTTTATCATGAATAAGCGGTTTTTACCGATTAATGGTTTTAGGCATCGCGGCAAAAGCCGTGCTCATTCGCTTAAACCGGTTATCAAGTCTAATACTCATCCGCAGTGAGCAGCGCCAGTTCGTCTCGCATGGAACGCCAGCTTTCGTAGCGGTCGGGATGGATACGCCCTGCGTCAAGTTCCTCCAAAATACGGCAGCCGCGCTCGTGAATGTGTGAACAGGAAAGCCCGAAAGCACATTGTATTGCTGTACTCTCCATTTCGGGAAAGTAGAAGATGACTTCTTCCGGTTTTATTCCCCACAGCGCAAAGTGTCTGATACCGGGGGTGTCGATAATGTTAAATGCCAGCCGTGTTCCGTCTTGAGCGGTAAAGGTTATCGGTAAAAAAACGCCCTGTGTTGTCGTGTGGATACCGCGGTCGTACTTAAACGAAATGTCGGCGGTTTTAAGCGCAAGACTGGGATCAAGGCTGTTCAGTAAGCTCGATTTCCCGACACCCGACTGTCCGGTAACGGCGCAGGTCTTAACCGAAAGCTTGCGAGCAAGCT
>CAUVKE010000175.1:0-3911 GCA_963552415.1 uncultured Treponema sp. | reverse complement strand
TCATAAAATTTCTCCATAGTAAATTTTGCGTTTTAAAAATATCAAGAAAGATACGGAGTATTTTCTAAGAAAGATTAGCTTTGATAAGTTGTTTGAGAAATGCCAAAGTTATCACCGATTACCCTTACACATTGGATTAACCGGTAGCTTTCTTATTGTATCTTGTTATTTTTTATTTTGTCAAGAGTATCACCATTATTTTATCGGTTTTAGCAATCTCTTTTTAATTGCTGCAACAGCATCTGCATCGCAGCCGTATAGGTTTGTTCACGGACAGCATCACGACTGCCGCTCAACAGGTATTTTTCATAATACACAAAAGGTTCTCGTTCATTACCTGCACACGCAATACATACCGTTCCAACCGGCAGTTGCGGAGTACCTCCACACGGCCCTGCAAGTCCGGTTACTGCAAGAGCATAGCCTTTCCTACCCGAAGCATCCGAAGCTGCAGCAAGCGCCCCTTTCGCCATCGCTGCTGCCGTTTCAACACTCACTACTCCAAAGTCTTCCAAAATTTCGGCAGGGACATTTAAAAGATGATGCTTTGCCTGCTCCGAATAGGTTACCCATCCGCCCCAGAAAACAGCGGAAGCTCCCGGTATATCCGTAATGTATTTTGCTATTAAGCCGCCGGTTAAGGATTCCGCCGTTACAAGAAAAAGATGTTTGCGGTTTAATTCATCGAATATACAACGAATGTGTTGAAACATTAGCCGCGCAGCTTTTGCTTGAGCTGTTCGGGATGCATTGAAAAGAGATTGGCATCAATTCCGGCATTATCCCGAATCATATGTACGGCGCCTTCAAACGAAACACCGTCTGCAATCTTAATACGCGCAGCACGCACATCTCCATGTACGATACTACCGGTCTTTATTTCTATTTTATCGGCAGCCGTTAAAGAACCATAAACAGTACCTTCAATAACAATCGAAGCGGCTCTAATATATTGCGTTTTACAAACTGCACCTTTTTCTATCAATAAAAAGCCTTGGGCATCTATAGCGCCGGAAAAAGTACCTTGAATATGCAGATCTTCAGTAAATTTTAAAAAACCGTCAAACACCGTTTCTTTTCCTAAAACGGTTAGTTTTTTTTCTTTATCGATTCTTTTCATGCAGTTTTCCTGTGAGTCAGTATAGTCCGTACCGAGCCGATAATCAAGAGGCAGCCGGCCGCTATTGCTGATATGAGTCCTAAAACATCACCCCAAAGCACATACCATGTATTCGATGTTTTGCTGAACACCGGAACATCGACACACAAATAGCCTTCGATAAACGGCTGAATCATCGCAGTAATCTTTCCATACGGGCTAATTGCAGCCGTTTGACCCGATGCCGTTGCCCTCACCATCGGCAGACGAGCTTCTACAGCCCGAAATACACTCATACTTAAATGCTGATATTGACAGGCAACGCTTTTTGCCCATGCATCATTCGACATATTGACAAATAACTTTGCTCCGTGACGCGCAAAACGCCTCGCAATATAACCGAACGTATCTTCAAAGCAAATCGGAACGGAAAACTCCAATCCGTTCACCGAAAAAACGGTCGGTTCGTCTCCTTTTTCCCAAAAATGGGTATCATTTGCAACCAATGCCTCATAAATAGCGGGAAAAGTGTTTTTATATGGAAAATGCTCGGTGAAGGGTACCAAATGCATTTTTCGGTATCGCTCGGGCTGCGGAGGCAATACCGTCTCTTGAGGGCGGAACAGCAAAGCGGCATTATAGTCGAGTCTATCTTCTCCACCCGCTTCAGTTACTGTTTTTATAGCATCATCGTTCCCAATTAAAAACGGTACCGACTGCTGATCAATATAAGTTAAAAGCTCATGTACAAGCTCAAAGGTATTTCGATCTTCGCGATACCGATAGTGCCAATCGATACGAGGTATAAAAGCAGTTTCCGGCCATACGACCAGCGCAAGTTCCGGATTATCGGCAATAGCCTGATCTGAAAGTTTTTTCAGCGTTTTAAAATCTCTTTTATATGACGCGACTCCTCCTACCCACGGATCGGAGTTCGGCTGAATAAGGGCAATACGTGCAGTCGGTAAATCTTTGTAATCCCGTTGAATAGACACGCCGTAAATCAATGCTGCGATAACACAGAGGCACCACATCAAGGCAGGAATACGTTCCTTATATGCAAATGCGCGGAACCCATGCAGCCAATTCCGAACGGACTCCTTACAGTTCGGTTTTATTCCGGCAGCTATCCATACGGAAGGGAAGCAAACCAATGCGGAAACTCCCCATACCCCAAAAATCGATGCAATCTGAATAAGCGGTATAAACTGCCACTGCGAATAGCCCACCAAACCATACGAGAAGCCGAGGAAACCAAGCGTTTTAATATACTCATATCCGATCCAAATTAACCATTGAACGATAAAACCATACCGAGGAAAATAGATATCCGCCAATTTAAGCAGTGGAATCGTTAGCATATAGTAAAAAAAGTATTCCAGCGCAACAATATACATTGCAAGCGGGTGGAACCCCCACAGCCAATAACTAAAAATACAATAATTAAGCACACCGTAGATTCCACCCCATAAAAAAGAGGAAAGGACGGAAATTCTACGGACTAAAATGAGAAGTGGGACAAAAATAATATAGGCAAGAAAAGGCAGCCCTGTCGAAACTAAAAACCCGGGCTGCGAAAAAGCAAAAAGCGCAGAAGAACTTACGAGTAGAGCGACATTAACACCCCAATAGGCAAGTTTTCTAGCTCTTTGCATCCGGAGCTCTCTCCCCTACGAGCGGGCGCACAGCAGCGCTCAATATCTTCCCCGGTCGAAATACCACCACTGAATGATCTTCCGTATTCACCAATTCACCCGTTTTTGGATTCCGCATTCCTTTTCGCCCCTTACGGAATTGTACGGAAAAGGTACCGAATCCGCGTATTTCTATTGTTTCACCTCGTTGCAAAGCCTGAAACATTTCAGAAAAGAATAAATCACTTACAGAATGAATATCCTTCAGCATATGATCCGTCTTTTTATAAATTGCGTCAACAATACTCGTTTTTGTTTGTTTGTTTACGTGCTTATATTTACTCATCATTAACCTTCCAGTTAGGATTCAAAATTTATTATCAAAGCGACCTTCCATAGCAGCACGAACAGAACCACTATTATAAAATTCGTTGCTGCTTTAAAAGGCAGAAGCGTAAAGAGATGTCATTTATATCACATTATCTCATATTAACATTATACAAAACGATCAATCAATAGTTTCATAAGCGATAGCAAAGTTCTGCGAAGAAGTCTTACCGTTCAGCTGATAAAACCAAAGAAGGTATAAATGGAGATAAAAATGTAAAAAGATTAAAATACGCTATTTTTGTGAAAAAGTTACATTATACAATTTTTGCATACGGGACTTTTTTCGTGCAGCAGCATTTTTTGTAATAATCCCTTTCCGAGCAGCACTATCAAGCTGATGCGCAAGCTCTTTTAATAAAGTCATAGCCGATTCGGCATTCTTTTCTACAACAGCGAACGTGTACTTTTTGGCGCATATCCGTGCTGCAGACTTTACCGATTTATTACGGATGCGACGTACCTCACTTTGTTTATGACGTTTTATAGCAGACGCATTATTTGCCATTTAAAAACCTCCAATAAAATTACTAAAATACAATATGGATTAACGATATTAAACCATATCAATCTTTTTTGCAATAGCTGTCCGTAATTTCTTGTCTTCTTCTTCAGAGAGACCAAGCGATACGGCCGCATCAAGATCATGCAAAGCCGGAATAAGTTGATTTTCTTGAAAATAAGCCAACGCGCGTCTAAAATATACGTGAGCTTGATATCCGTTTATTTCCAGAGACTTTGTAAACATGGTAATTGCATCAGGATTTTTGTCCATCATCATCAATACGATA
>CAUVKE010000174.1:0-3920 GCA_963552415.1 uncultured Treponema sp. | reverse complement strand
TACATAAAATGCCTCCTATTTTTATATCAGCATACCTCATTTTAAAATATCAATGCTTTCAAACCGGAAGAACCGATGTAATACTATATATATGTTAAGTAAAAACGCAAAACGTCAAATATGTGCGCATTGGCAATTTTATGTCATTATCGCCTTACCGATGCTGTATTTTATCGTATTTAAGTACGTGCCGATGTACGGCATCCTGCTTGCGTTCAAAAAATATCGTATTTCGAAAGGTATTTGGGGAAGTCCGTGGGTAGGCTTTGCGCAGTTTGTCAAATTCTTCAGTAATCCTTCTGCCCTGCAGATTATGTGGAATACATTCATCCTGAGTATGTATGCGCTGTTTGCCTCAATTCCGATTGCGGTTATTATGGCGCTTGCCTTGAACGAAACGCAAAACAGGCTCTGGCGTAAATCCGTTCAAATGGTGACGTATGCGCCGTATTTTATTTCGACGGTGGTTATGGTCTCAATTTTGATGCAGTTTATGGATCCTGCGTTGGGACTGTTCAATGTGATACGGGCGGAATTCGGGCTTGAGCCCTTAAATTTTATGGGGGAACCGAAACTTTTCCGGCATATCTATGTGTGGTCGGCCTTGTGGCAGAATACCGGTTATAATGCCATTATTTATCTTGCGGCGCTTACCTCCGTCGATCCCGGATTGTATGAAGCTGCGCGTGTAGACGGCGTAAATAAATTTCAGAAAATTTGGTATATCGATTTGCCGTGTATCAGAAACACGATTGTTATCATGTTTATTTTGAACATGGGTTTTGTTATGAGCTTAGGTTTTGAAAAGGCCTTTTTGATGCAAAATCCGCTCAACCTTGAAACCGCCGAAATCATGTCGACGTATGTGTATAAGATGGGGTTGGTCAATAACGATTTCAGCTATTCAACCGCTATCGGCGTTATCAATTCTCTTATCAACGTAGCGCTTATTCTGCTCTTTAACTATCTGGCAAAGCTGCGGCAAAAGGACGGCGGGCTATGGTAAAAACTCAGCATTCTATATGGAAGAAACAACAATCATCGAAAATTCGGGAAACGCCTTTTGACAATCTCTTTAACGGGATAAACAATGTCTTTTTGGGGTTGTGTTTTATCATCGTTTTGTATCCGCTATTGTATATTATTGCCTGTTCTTTAAGCGACCCTAAGGCGGTGATTGAGCATCGGGTTACACTCTTTCCGGTCAATTTCGATTTAACGGCATACAAGGCAGTTTTTGCAAACAAGGATATCGGACTGGGATACCTCAACTCCATCATCTATGTAGCGCTCGGAACGTTTATTAGCGTGTCTCTTTCGATGCTGCTGGCATATCCGCTTTCGCGCAAAGAATTTTATGGAAGAAAATTCGTAACCAAGTTTATTATGGCGACGATGCTCTTTTCCGGCGGACTGATACCGCTGTATTTTGTCGTAAAAGGGATCGGACTTTACAATACCCGCTGGGCGCTTGTGCTCCCCAATGCGGTCAATGTTTGGAACGTTATCATCGCGCGCACGTTTTTGCAGGAAACCATCACCAATGAGCTGTATGACGCTGCGCAAATAGACGGATGTTCCGATCTGCGCTTCTTCTTTACCGTGGTGCTTCCGTTGTCGGGAGCTATTATCGCGGTGCTGTCGCTCTTTTATGCGGTGGTGCTTTGGAACAGCTATTTTGATGCCTTAGTGTTCTTGCAGGATAAAAAGCTCTATCCGCTGCAGATTGTATTGCGCAATATTTTAATCGTGAATAAGACGAACCCGACCATGCTGTCGGATGTAAGCGCTGCTGTCCGTGTCCAGGGTCTTGCGGAAACCGTTAAGTATGCGCTTATCGTGGTGGCCAGTCTGCCGCTCTTGGTTATTTATCCGTTTGTACAAAAATATTTTGTAAAAGGCGTGATGATCGGTTCCGTAAAGGGCTAAAAATAGTGAAAATCAGGCTATAAGCCGATTTTAGATATCGATATTAGATATCTAACTAGATAGGAGGTATGATAAAAAGTACCGTCTGAAACAGCGCCGGTACTTTTTATCTCAAGTTTGCAACGCAAACTTGATTATTTTACGTGTGTGCGGTGCGCACACGGCTAAAAACTTTTTCGGATGTTCAAACATCCTGCAAAAGTTTTTATAGGAGGGAATATGAAAAGGATCACCGGTATTGTGTGCGCTACGGCGCTTATTGCATGCGTTATCATCAGCGGATGCAAGGCATCGGAAACTGCGGAAAAAGGGAAGTATACGCCTAAAGGAACGTATCCTATTGTATCCGAACCTGTTACCGTAAATATCATGGTTGCGCAGCCGCCTTGTGTTGAAGATTTTAACACAAACGAATTTTCCAAGTTTATGGAAGAGAAAACCGGCGTTAAAGTAAATTGGATTATGGTACCGGAGCAAGCAGCGCCGGAAAAACTGCCGCTCACCCTTGCAGGAGGTGATTTACCGGATGCATTTTTAGGCATGGGAATTACTTTTAAAGATCAAACTGCTTATGGTACGGAAGAAAAATTATTTATGCCGCTTAATAAATACTATTCCGACGGTACGTTGCCCAATTTAACTAAGGCTTTAGAAGATTTTCCGGGAGCAATGGGCTTTATGACCATGACGGATGGCAATATCTACTCGCTGCCTCGTCTGGAAGTCTGCTATCATTGTACGAATGCCGCGAAGATGTTTGTGTACAAGCCATTCCTCGATAAACTCGGACTTAAAGTGCCGGAAACCATCGATGAGTTCTATGACACGCTCGTCGCCATTCGCGATAACGATCCCAACGGTAACGGCAAAAAAGATGAAATACCGCTTGCCGGTTCTATTATCGGATGGAATGATCAGGTTGAACGCTTCATTATCAACTCGTTTATCTACTGCGATCTCGATACCAATATCTCTGCGGATGCGGAGTTGAACACCGGCTATTTGCTGGACGGTAAGAAAGTCGATACTGCAGTCAATAAACCCGCATACCGTGAAGCTCTACAATTTATCAATAAGCTCTATAAAGAAGGGTTGATTTATAGCGGGTCATTTACCCAAGATTCAAGTCAGCTGACACAGTTAGTTGAAAGTTCCGCACAGCCGGTAGTCGGGTTTGTTGCCGGCGGCTGGAGAGGCCAGTTCTCATCATTAAGCGGAGAGCGTTTCCTGCACTTCCACGCTATTGCACCGTTACAGGGGCCGCACGGAGTACGCGAAGCCGTAAACTTCTTATCCGTACCGGGAACCGGCGCCCTCGTTCTTTCGTCAAAAACACCCCATGCCGAGGCAATCCTCCGCTATTTTGATTACATGTACAGCACCGAAGGTACGCTTAAGCAGAAATACGGTAATGAAGGTGATGCATGGGCATGGGCAGCCGAAGGAGATGTCGGTTTAGACGGGCAAAAAGCAATCTGGAAACAGCTGAAGCCGTGGAACGACAAAGACCCGCAGAACGTAACCTTTATTCAAGGACAGACCATTGCCGAAATCTCATCCTTCCGACTCGGACAGGCTGTTGACCTCAGCGGCGACTACTATGCACCGAAAAACCTTGAGAAAGTTCTCTACGATGAAACTCATAATCTGTATAAACCCTATGCAGATGTCAATAAAGAAGTGCCGCCGTTAAAGTACACTGCAGAAGAAATTGAAAAATTCTCTACAGTGAAGCAAGAGCTTGCCAACTATATCCGCCAGAGCGCCGTTAAATTCATGGTCGGTACCATGGATATCAACAGCGATACGGAATGGGATAACTATCTAAAGAATTTGGATAAGCTCCAGCTGTCTGCAGTTCTTGAGAATATGCAGACTGCTTATAATCGGCAATACAAGTAGCCTTTTGAAAATATACGACGCATCTACGGCGTCATACGGCAAAAAAGTGTCCTCAACGTATCATAGATACGCCTGCGGTACTTTTTTGC
>CAUVKE010000173.1:0-3927 GCA_963552415.1 uncultured Treponema sp. | reverse complement strand
AAATGCGTATGAGTTAAAGGTAAGTGAAAAAGCGGATGTAAAGGTGTATTTTAAGGAAAAAGAAGGTACGCCTATTACGAAGTATGAGGTCACGGTTAGTGAAGGCAGTAACGGGAAGGTAACGGTAACGCCTAAACTTCCTGCGGATAAGAAGGTGGCAAAGGGTCAGGAATTGACGATTACTGCAACGGCGAATACAGGCTATGTGGTAGAAAAATGGACGGTAACGCCCGCTGCTGCGCTGCAAACGGGCGGTGCCAACGGAAGCGATACTGCAACGGCAAAAGTGAAAGTTACAGCAAACACAACGGTAAACGTAACCTTCAAGCAACAAGCGGTAACACCGCCGCCACCGCCTGCATCTGCCGACAAAACCTACACGGTAGGGGGCATCAGTTTTACGATGAAAGGGATTGCGGCCGTAACGAACGGAAGCGTAGGTGATAACTCTCAAGGTGATAACAAGCATCACACGGTAAGTCTTACTGCCTATCGGATAGGAGAGACGGAAGTAACGCAGGAGTTGTGGCAGGCAGTGATGGGGGAGAATCCGAGCTGGTTTAAAGGAACAGAAAATCCGCCTGACGGCAGTGAAGTGCAGGAAAAACGGCCGGTGGAGAAGGTAAGTTGGTATGATTGTATAGCGTTCTGCAATGAACTTACAAAGAAAGTACCGGAGTTGGGAGAAAGCCAGTGTGTATATACCGTTGATGGGCATACCTATGGTACAACTGACGCAACGGCAAAAAAAGAACCTGCCATGGATATGACTAAAAAAGGGTTCCGGTTACCGACGGAGGCTGAATGGGAATGGGCAGCTATGGGCGGAAAAGACTATAAATGGTCGGGAACAAATGTCGAAAGCGAACTTAAAGACTATGCGTGGTACGGCGGAGACAAAACGCATGAAGTAAAGAAGAAGACTGCGAACGGATACGGATTATACGACATGAGCGGGAACGTGTGGGAATGGTGCTGGGACCGGTACGGCGCTTTGCCGAATCCGTTGCCGAAGGACTATTCGGGTGCTGATTCCGGTTCTCGCCGCGTCAAGCGCGGTGGCAGCTGGGGGAGTGATGCGGATAGCGCCGCTCGTGCCTATCGGGGCGCCAGCGACCCGGACAGCAGTTACAACGGTCTGGGCTTGCGTGTGGTTTCGCGTCCCTAGGGTTCACACATTTTGCCTGCGAGGTTGAGCAGCTACGGGCGTTGCGTAAGCCGCCCGTTGCGGTGAAACCGAACCGGCAAAATGTGTCGTGTGGTGCAGTGTAGTTTTGAAAAAAAGATGAAACTGCACCGATTAGCCGCTTTAGCGGCTCGAAAATTTTTTATGGGACTTTTCTATGTTTTAGAAAGTGCTCCATTGTACATTGTATTTGTTTAAGCGGTGCAATCTTTGCATGGATTTTGATTGCTATAGTGGTACCCTGCCGTACAAAAGGAAGCAAAAAAGAAAAACAACAGGTAAACAAATGGCGAAATGTATAATTAGGTCATTGATAGTGTAATGTATTAAACGGTAGGGACAAAAAAAGGTGCTGATTCCGGTTCTAACCGCGTCAAACGCGGTGGCAGCTGGAAGAATGATGCGAATAACGCCGCTCGTGCCTATCGGGACAACAACAACCCGGACAACAGTAACAACAATCTGGGCTTGCGTGTGGTTTCGCGTCCCTAGAGCTCACACAAACGGTGTGAACCGTCCCTATCGTGTACAGGAGACTTGTGGTCCGGACTCAGGATATCCGTGTTCGTGCGCAGTAATGATAAGAGCTGTACAAATAAAGAGTGCTCTCCTTACGTAAGTACCGTATCTGAAATATCGGAATTAGGAAAGCTTAAGGAGAGTTTTTTAACGGTTTTAATGAGAGTAAAAAGATGCAGTTTAAATTATTTGTTATACCGATATCCAATTGCGAACAAGCGGTTGCCGAAATGAATGCGTTTTTACGCGGGCATAAAATTATCGCCGTTACCAAAGAATTTGTTGCAACGGGAGAAAACAGTTTTTATTCAATCATTGCCGAATACATAGACACTTCTTTTGCGCCTGCTGCCGATAAAGGAAAAGCTTCGGTAGATTACAAAGAAGTATTAAAGCCCGAAGTTTTTGAACTGTTTTCTTACTTGCGGGATGAACGGAAAAAATTAGCCGAACAAGCAGGCATACCTGTCTATGCAGTGGTAACGAATGCACAGCTTGCGTTCGTGAAAATCGGACATCCGTGTCCGATTTTCACTACGAGTTTGACAAAGGCAATATCTTTGTCAAACATCGCTACTGCATGGAACCAGCGCCGTCCATGGCGCTGCTGAAACGGAGTCGTATAAAAGCTTAGCGGCTCAGTTTTTTTAAGGACGAAACTTTGAAACCAAGGCGGGTTCTTAGGGTAGAACCCTAAGTCGCCGTTTTTCTTTAGATGGGGTCGCAGGGGAAGACTTTTCTTTTTATCGAAAAAAAAGAAAAGTCTTCCCCTGATATGTCCGGTATATGGATGACGTGTTACTCTTTGCAAATACCATGCAGGAAATAAAAGACATACTGCATACAGCCAAGCGCTTTTTGGAAGAGGAGTTGCTGTTAACTTTAAAAGAAGAAACAGTCGGTAAAACTGCAAGCGGCGTTCCATTTCTGGGCTTTTTACTCAAGCCGCAAGGGATATACCTTTCACAAAAGAAGAAGAAACGCCTTAAAAAGCGTATTAAGCAATACCGCTACAAGCTTCAAAGCGGCGAATGGGACGAAGCAGAGTACGCCCTGCATATAACGCCTGTGCTTGCACACGTTGCAATCAGCCGGTGTAGAACGTATTGTAATAGGATTTTACAGCGGTAACATTGAATTTTTCGCATTTTAAAGCCAAAAACCTCCAAAAGTCATATAAGGACTGTAGGAGGTGTAAATGGCACAAAAACCTTTTGAAGAACTAACTATTTCCGATGATTTCATGTTCTGTAAGGTAATGGAGTGTGAACCCATCTGTAAAGAATTTCTTGAGATGCTTTTTAATGCTAAAATCGAGAAAATCACGTATCTATCGTCTCAGAATAGCATCACCGCTAATTCCGGAGCAAAAACAGTCCGGCTGGATGTACTGGTAAGAGACAAAACCGGTACATCCTACGACATTGAGATGCAAGTTGGAAATGAATATAACATACCAAAACGAATGCGGTACTATCAAGCGGTGCTGGATGTTGCTTTCTTAGATAAAGGCTATTCTTATAAAGCGCTTAACGATAGCTTTATTATCTTTATTTGTCTATTTGATCCTATCGGTAGTAACAAAGCGGTCTACACGTTTGAAAATATCTGTATTGAGGATAAAAGCGTCCCCTTACGAGATGGGACAAAAAAGGTTATACTGAATGCGAACGCATTTAGAACTACAGACAATAAAGAATTGCAAGGATTTTTACAGTATGTAAAAACAGGCAAAGTAACGACAGCATACACAGGGAGGATAGAACAGATGATACGGACAGTAAAAATGAGCGAACAGATGCGGAAAGAATACCGCATCTTACCGGCAGTCATTATGGATGCGATAGATGAAGGCGAAGCTAGAGGTAAAGCCGAGGGTTCCCGCCAAAAAGCGCTTGAAACCGCAAAGAATCTCTTACACTTCGGATTATCCGTTGAAAATATCGCGCAAGCGACAGGGCTTTCCAAAGCAGAGGTCGAAGTGCTTGAAAAATAAACTGTAAAGACTGTATATGCTGAGCAATATTAACTTACGTTTTTTTGTTTGGCAAAAACATCGCTACTGAAACGGAGTTGTGCAAAAAGCTTAACAAAAGGTGTATACCTTGCAAAAAGCACCGATAAGCAATATCATTATAGACTAATGGGAACCTCTAAAAACTTCAGTTTTTTAGAGGTTTTCCTTAGATTTACTTGCGATGTTTTAATTTAAGTCATTATAG
>CAUVKE010000172.1:0-3929 GCA_963552415.1 uncultured Treponema sp. | reverse complement strand
AGGCTTTACTTTTGAGCCGGTTCCTCCATATCATGTGTGGAACGGGGATGCCGACTTCTCCGGTGCATGGGGTGTTACCACCGACTGGGATCCTGTTATGGTAAAAGATAACGGCACTGTATGTGCTCCTGCAGAGGAAGGTTATAAAGCATATATCAAATGGTTTGCCTCCATGTACCGCGAAGGCTTAATCGATAAAGAAGTGTTTACTCATGATCATAATCAATACCTTGCAAAAATTGATGGCGGAAACGTTGGCGCATACTTAACGAACGGCCCCGTTACTTCGGCAAAGGTCGAATACATTACGATTGCTCCGCTGGAAGGACCCGCCGGCAGGCAATGGGGGGCGGAAGATTTCTCTATCGATAAAGGGCGCGGACTGATTACTACTGCCTGTAAAAATCCCGAAGCGGCGATGAAATTCATAGACTCCTTCTATGAGCCGATTACCTCGTTAAAACTTGCAAGCGGTGTTTATCTGAAAGATTTAGGAAACGGAAAGTTTGAAATACTGCCGAACGAGAGCGGCAAGCCTTCTATGGCGCCCGGCCCCTACGTTGCTAAAGACCTTTCACAGGCAGTCCGCGATCAATATTTAATTGAAACGGAAGAAGATCGGAAAGAACTGGCTCGTTATCAAATGTACCGCCCGTACTTAATGAAGCCGCTCCCCTTGATGAATTTTACACAGGAAGAGGTAAGCGAGCTTTCCACACTGTCTACCGATATTTCTAAAATTATCAACGAACAAAAAGCGAAGTGGTGTGTCGGTGACGGTGATGTTGACGCCGAATGGGATTCTTACCTCAAGTCTCTGAAAAACGTCGGGCTTGAAAAGTATATGGAAATATACAACGCTGCCTATAAACGGTATCAGTCGTCTGCGCATTAATCGGCAGGTATAACATAGATACCGGAGGGGGGGGGGCAAAAAAGCAACCGACTTTTGAGCCAGCCCCCTCTGCGTCAGGGAATTAACAAGGCAGTCAATTCCCTGACAGGAAAACCAAAATCAGGGAAGTATGAGAAAAAAATTAATCGGATATGTGAGCGGAAGAGATTTTCCGCTTTTGATCGAAAACGATATACAGGCTTTAGATGTTATCAATATTGCGTTCGCTGCGGTAGAAAGCGACCGTGTTATTTACAAGGCGCCCGACGGCTTTGAAAAAGAATTGCAGCGGGTACGCCGCATCAATCCGCAGTGCAAACTGGTGCTATCGGTCGGAGGATGGACGGCGGGCGGCTTTTCCGAAGCGGCGGCAACCGAAGAAGGACGGGCGCTCTTTGCTGAAACCTCCGCCGCATTGTTGGAGCGCTATGCGCTGGATGGGCTGGATATCGATTGGGAGTATCCTTGTATCGATACGGCAGGCATTGCCGCAAGTCCCGACGATAAATTCACCTTTACCAAACTACTGCAAAGCTGCCGCGCTGCGTTGGATGCAATGCAAGGCGAACGCAAGATGCTGACGATTGCAGCCGGAGCAGGCGACTACTTTATTGAACATACGCAGATGGCCGAAGTGCAAAAATATCTGGACTATGTCCAGCTTATGACCTATGACATGAGGGGCGGGTTCCGCCATGAGACGGGACATCATACCAACCTCTTTACCGATGCACGGGATCCGTCGCCGCTCAGTATGGCATCTTCCGTAAAGAGCTTTGAGGCTGCCGGAGTTCCGCCCGAAAAACTCGTTGTCGGCGCGGCGTTCTATTCCCGCATTTGGAAAGGTGTCCCCAATGTTAATAACGGACTTCATCAGCAAGCGGAAACAATCGGCGATTATGGCCCCGGTTTCGATACGCTTGTCGAATCGTACATCAATAAAAACGGATATGTCCGCTTTTTTGACGAGACGGTACAAGCGCCGTGGTTGTTTAACGGCAGCACGTTTTTAAGCTATGACGATGAAGCTTCCTGCCGTGCAAAAGCGGAGTTTCTTAAAAAAGAGGGGCTTGCCGGTATTATGTTTTGGGAATACGGCTTGGATAAGACGCATACGTTGACCTCGGTGTTAAGAGAAGCGCTGGACGCGCAGTAAGCGGCCTGTGGGTGTCCCTTTCATACGGGCTCAGGGAGATAGAGAAAAGAAGATGCAGGATTGGTTTTTAAATGCGAAGCTCGGGTTGTTTATTCACTACGGTATTTATGCGGTAAAAGGAGTCGGCGAATCATGGTCGTTTTATAACGGAAATATTTCATATGACGATTATATGAAGCAGCTTGACGGGTTTACCGCCTCAAAGCTGGATATGAACTATTGGGCGCAGCTTGCCTGCGATATGGGCGCGCAGTATGCGGTGCTCACCACCAAGCACCATGACGGCGTCGCCTTGTTCAATACCGCCTATTCCGATTTAAATATCATAAAACGGACGCCGGCAGCGCGGGACGTCATCAAAGAGTATACGGAAGCGTTTAGGAAAAAGGGAATCCGCATCGGTCTTTATTATTCGCTTATCGACTGGTCGCATCCCGACTATCCGAGCGTGTATCAAGACGGCGTCATACCCGAGCATCCCGAAAAGTCCAACCCCTTTTGCAGTCCCTTGGACGGGAAAGAAGACCCTGAACGCTGGCAGCGGTTCTTGCAGTTTGACCGCAATCAGCTTGCCGAACTGCTGCAAAACTACGGAAAAATCGACCTTTTATGGTTTGACGGCGATTGGGAACGGAGCGCGGCGCAATGGGGCTTGCCCGAATTTAAGAACTATCTGCTTTCTTTTCAAAAAGATATGATCATCAATTCGCGGCTGCGAGGCTATGGCGATTACGCCACCCCCGAACAAGGCTTACCGGTTATTCCGCCCGGCGGTGCGTGGGAATGCTGCATGACGATTAACGATTCATGGGGCTATCAAGGCAGTGATAACCATTATAAATCGTTACCTCAGATACTCCGCATTTTTACCGACTGTATTTCGATGGGCGGAAATTTGCTGTTGGACATCGGGCCGCGCGAAGACGGTACAATCGATGAACGGCAAGTCGCCATCCTCAAAGGGCTGGGTGCGTTCGTCAAACGCAATGCCGAAGCGGTATACGGTACGGAAGCGGGTCTTCCACCCGAACATTTTGCAGGCGCCAGTACGCTGTCAAAAGATAAAAAAACGCTCTACCTGTTTATCGCAGGAGTGCCGTCCGAAGGCGTTTGTATTAAGGGCTTATGCTCGAACATCAAATCCGTTACCTGCCTGCACAACGGTAAAACGCTTCGCTGGGATCGCTACGGCGGTGCGCCGTGGTTCGATATTCCCGGTTTGACATGGATATTTTTAGTGGAAGATGATTGCGCAAGCGATATGACTGTCATTAAAATAGAACTTGATGATGCCGTGCGGCTGTATCGGCCGACCGAATAAAGAAAGAGATGCAGTGCATCCTGCATATCGGGAAACCGCTTGTAAATATATCGGTTTTCAGCGGCTCCTCATAATGATTTGAGAGAGGTGGAAATGCGTAAATGACCAATAGAATATCAAAACCTGCAAATTTCATTTTTAACGTTATCTTTTTAGCGCTTGCATTAACGGCAATCGTTCCGTTTGTCCTTGTATTTATGATTTCAATTTCCAATGAAGAAACAATCCGCCTTTATGGGTATCATCTCATTCCGAAAAAATTTTCGGTGGAAGCGTACCGGTTTTTATGGAATGAACGGGATATGATGCTGCAATCGCTCGGCATATCGTTGGCAAATACGGTTATCGGAACATTGATTAGCGTTATGCTGACAACATCGATGGGTTACGTGCTTTCCCGTCCGCAGTATAAGATGAAAGGTTTTCTTACCTATATGATATTCATCCCGATGATTTTTTCAGGTGGTATGGTCGCTTCGTTCGTCGTTAATATCAATATCCTTCATTTGCGCGATACTATTTGGGCGATGATTTTACCGCTGTTGCTCAGCTCGTTT
>CAUVKE010000171.1:0-3942 GCA_963552415.1 uncultured Treponema sp. | reverse complement strand
CGGGTATGGTACTTGCAGCGATCGGCTCGGTGTTGTCGTTGGTTCCGTACATTGCGGTGTACCGGATTTTGGAAATGATTATTGCTCGGTCGATGAGTGCGGAAGCACTGTTACATTGGGCTGTTATGTGTGTTGCAGCAGCGGCGGTACAGGCAGTGTTGATGTCGATTGCGGGAATTTGTTCGCACACAGCGGCATTTAATACGATGCATACGGTAAAGATAAAAGTCTTGCAACATATCTCGTATCTGAATGCAGGCTTCTTTCAAAAAAATGCAGCGGGTAAAATCAAGACAACCCTGTTCGATGACATCGATAGAGTAGAAGCTTTTTTAGCGCACAGCACTTTGGAACTCACGCAGGCGGCGGTTGTTCCCCTTGCGACGTTTGTATTTATGCTGCATCTCCATTGGCTTATGGCATTGATTATGCTTGTTCCTATGGTGCTCGGTATTGCCGTTCCGATGATGATGATAGCGGCAAGTAATTTTTCGGGATTGGCGAACGATTTTGCAAAGGATATGGAAGCCTTGAATGCATCGGCTACGGAATATATTTCTGCAATGCCGGTGATGAAGATGTACCGCGTAACAGCCGAAAAATTTCAACAGTATAAAACCGCTTTACAGACGTATACCGTTTGCTGGAAAAAGATGTGCACCGCTTCGTGTAATCCGCTTTCGGCAGCATCGGTTATCTTGGATTCGGCAATCTTATTCACTCTGCCGGCAGGAGGGTTCCTTTATTTAAGAGGCTCGCTGTCTGTTTCTTCTTTTTTGATTTTTATTCTTTTAACGGTGTGCTTTTATACATCGTTTTTAAATTCGGTTACGATTGCTATGCAGTCGATGGAACTCGGCGGCGGACTTGCAGCGGTTAAAAAAATTTTGGAAGAGCCTCAGATGAAAAGCGGATCAAAAACGCTTCCGCTAAACGGCCGTTATGATGTCCGGTTTGACAGTGTTTCATTTTCGTATGGAGAAGATGGACGGAACGCTTTAAATGATGTTTCGCTATGTGTAAAGGCGGGAACCGTCAACGCCTTTGTCGGAGCTTCCGGTGCAGGCAAGACAACAGCCGCCCAGCTTATCGGGCGATATTGGGATAGCTCTGCAGGCACTATTTCTATCGGCGGTATTCCCGTTACAGAACTGCAAACGGAGAACCTTATGGCGCTTACCTCGTTTGTATTTCAAGATGTGTTTTTATTGGAAGACACTCTGCTCGAAAATATCCGCATGGGAAGTGCCGCTTCTTTGGAAGAGGTACGCAAGGCAGCACAGGCAGCTCAAATTGACGATTTTATTATGAGTTTGCCCGACGGTTATGAAACGAAAATCGGCACAGAGGGTGTAAAGGTTTCAGGCGGAGAGCGGCAGCGGATTTCTATTGCGCGTGCGTTAGTTAAAAATGCGCCTATCCTCATTTTTGATGAAGCAACTTCATATTCGGATATTCAAAATGAACATAAGATTCAAGTCGCATTGCAAAATTTGCTCAAAGGAAAAACGGTCATTATGATTGCGCACCGTCTGCACACGATAAAAAATGCGGATACTATTTTTGTCTTTGAAAAAGGCAGCATCGCTGAACAAGGTAGCCATACTGAACTGATGAATAAAAACGGTTTGTATGCACAGATGCAGCGCACGTATATATTCGCTCTCAACCACGGTAGTATAAATGTAAAGGAGGAAAACTGATATGTTAAAACTGATTGCACATATATTAAAAGAAAAACGGAAAGAATTAAGGCTGCCGATTATTTTAATGTCGCTTGATTCCGTGGGCGGTATGCTCTTATACATTATGCTCTATTTTACGGTGGTCGGATTAGTACGTAACACATTGACCGGAGAAATTATCATTACCTATTCGCTGATTTGTTTGGGAGCGGTGGTGTTCCGCCTAATTATCTATCGCACGGGTTACTACCTCTGCTTTGCTCGCGGGGCGGAAGTATGTGCGCACATGCGGCTCGATTTGGCAAATCACTATCGCGCGTTAAGCCTCGGCTATTTTAACCGGCACAGTTCAGGTGCTCTTTTGGAAACCCTTGTAAAAGATATTACCAATTTTGAACTGATCATTACGCATACGCTTCCCGCACTGGTAAAAACTGCGGTAACGGCGGCGTTGATTTTAATCGGTATGTATTGTATCGATGTTCCTTTGGCGATAGCGCAAACAATAACGCTCCTTGTGCTTATTCCGTTTTTGCACTGGGGAAACAGCTTGGCGGAGCATTTCGGAAATGAAAAGCATCGACTCATCGCTCGTATGATTTCCATTGTGCTGGAATACATTAAAGGAATAAAAGTGTTTAAGGCGTATAATCTAACCGGAGAAAAATTTGACAGAATGCTGCACTCGTTGGAAACAGTAAGGAAAACCAATATCAAAGCGGAAATAAAACTTTCGCTGCCTGCTGCCGTCTATTTTATAGCAGCTCATTTTTTACTACCGCTGGCTCTTTTATCTTCCGTATATATTCTGAAGAGTGGATCGGTCAGCCCCGAAAAACTCACCGCTTTTATGTTGATGAGCCTTGCGCTTTCGGGGGTATTAATTTCATTTGAACACGCATACGGTTTACTAAAAGGTTTAAAGCCTGCGGCGGAACATGTGCAGAAAGCGTATACGGCTCAGCCCCTACCGTGCGTACAAACTGCCGGAACTGCAAAGGTAAATACCGGCACAACAGTGGGAGAAACAAGGCAGGAACAAAGACAGCCTTTTGACGTTTATTTTGAAAACGTTTCATTTTCTTATCGAGAACCGTTCCATACGTTTCAAAATCAAAGCGGTGAATCTAATACCGAACGGGAAACAGACGGTGCAAAACAAACAGCGGTATTGCATTCCATTTCTTTTGAGGCAAAGCAGGGAACGGTAACTGCTCTTATCGGCCCGTCAGGTTCAGGCAAAACCACGATTGCCAATTTAATAGCCCGCTTTTGGGATCCGCAAAAAGGTACGGTTAAAATCGGCGGAAAGGATATAAAAGAAACAGAACCCGATACGCTTTTGCAGTCCGTCAGTGCGGTATTTCAAGACAGCATTTTACTGTCGGACACCATTTACAATAATATTAAAATCGGAAAGCCCGATGCTTCGGAATCGGAGGTTATCGCTGCGGCACAGGCGGCTCAATGTCATGAGTTTATCAGCGAGTTGCCTGACGGATATAACACCCTGCTTGCGGAAGGCGGGGCTGCTCTTTCAGGCGGCGAAAGACAGCGCATTGCTATTGCCCGTGCTCTTTTAAAAAATGCACCCATCGTGCTTTTGGATGAATCAACCGCCTCACTCGATGCCGACAACGAATGGAAAATCAACGCCGCCTTGGATACGCTTATGCAGGGTAAAACAGTCTTTGTCATCGCTCATCGGCTGAACACCATTCGTAATGCAAATCAAATCATCGTGTTGAAAAACGGCCGCATCGAAGAAAAAGGGACTCATACGGAACTTATGCAAAAGCGCGGCACTTACTTTGAGATGATACAAGAACAACAAAAAGCCGCAGGATGGGAAGTCGCGGGAAATTGATTTCTAATTAGCAATTAAATAAGAACAGAAATGTTCGAAAGCGCGAGAATTCGACAGTTCCTAAATTTGATAATTTACTCACTGCCGAATTGAGGAGAAATTATGGCGGATAAACAAGTAGGAGCGGCGTATGCATTATGCAAACTACAAGCATAGGATAACCGGCTTGTAAAAATGTAATTCCACCACTTTGCTGATGATGCCGGTTTCCAAAGGCTGGCGAAGCCTTTGGCAGACGGAAAAGATAGGAGGGGTTTGGGGAGGAAAGGTACAGCCAGCGCAGCTTCAAGGCAAACCTGTTCTGTCGGGTTGTCTTTCCTCCCCAAAGGAGAATGTATGTATAAAGAATTATTTGCATTTTTGAGTAAGAGGGGAAAAATCGATGTATGT
>CAUVKE010000170.1:0-3973 GCA_963552415.1 uncultured Treponema sp. | reverse complement strand
CGACTGTGAAGCGTATTGCCGCCAATACCGCTCTCAGCTGAATAGAATCCCTCCGTTTGTGGTGCTTATTCCTTCTTATGGAGATATCGGCTTTTGCTGGGAACCTTTCGATCGATATAACCGCGTAACCAGCCGTGGCCGTATTGCGATTCCGATGTATACAAAAAATTTGAAAAATGCTCTTTTAACGGCTACCGCTGATCTCCGATGGCAGGTCGCAAAGGAAAAGGCTTCATACTATTGGATGGAAGAAGGTTTAACGGGCAATTACTATCAATGGTTCCAGGCTCAAAAACTGAAAGGCGACGTAAAAGAATACTTTATCGAAGATTACTTAATCTGGATGACTAAGGAAAGCGAAGGAATACAGAAACTCGATAAAGAAGTACGCAACGTGTTCTGGCGCTATATGCCGTTCAGCAAGGAAATTAAAGAAGAGCTGAAAACCAGAGCCCCTGTTTATCAAGAGCTGTGCCAAAAAGATTTAAACCGCCAGATGTCCGACGGTTATTAATCCTTGTTTTTACCGCTTATTTTTTGTTATTTAATCCGTATTTGTTCATTATTTTCTTCATAATTTTACCGTAAAAGAAAAATGATAATACAATACCGGCGATAACTGAAAAAGGCAGCGCAGCTAAAATACGTTCATTCACGAATTTTGCCGACACAATGATGATTGCGGCACATACTGCGCTGCATCCGGCGATAAGTACGAGCGTTACCAATGTTCCGATAATTAAAAAAAGGATAATATTCCGCATTTATTCCTCATCTTTTGGTGTTGCAGGAGTTTTGCTCTTGCTTTTCCATTCTTGTATGAGAAGCGCAATAAATAAGCCTCCTGCGCATACCACAATAGCGGAATCTGCGATATTAAACGTCGGCCATCGTTCCAAACCGAAAAGACCGAAAAATTTAACATCGATAAAATCCACAACGCCTTCCGCCCTAAAAAACCGATCAAGCAAGTTGCTTATTCCGCCGCCGATAATGCCGCTTAAAAACCAGCGTTGTACCCGTGGAAACTCCGATTTAAAATAGACTACGCAGATACCGGCAATAAAGCAGACAGGAATACATGCCATTACGACAAAACGCATAACGGAGGAAAGTCCGCTTCCGAGACTGAACGCTGCCCCAGTGTTGAAAACACAAACAATCCGTATGAGATCGCCGAAAAAAGAAGCGCCCACAGACCACGGATCAATCGATTTAATAATCAGCCATTTGGTTAGTTGATCAAGTGCAATAACCGCAAAGGTTAGTATAAGCGGTAAAAAGTAATCTCGTTTATTTTTGATATTCATCGGCACAGTATAGTAGATTTTTTTCGAAAGGTCTACAAACTTTATCGGAATAGAGAAAAAAGCCGATACATAACAAGGAGGGGCGTTATGATTTGTATCTATTTTGAAATTCCCTATGAACGGCAGCTAATGAGAATTGCTCCGTTTGAAATACAAAAATTATTGAATGCCGCCGCGGAATCGGCCGAGGCAAACGGTGCTTCCATATTTAAAGTTTCCTGCGCCTCAATTTACCGATTTAGCAGCTGCGAAGTTGCTCCGGCGTTTTCCGCCCGTTTATTTTTGCAAAATTTAGCCGATTTACTGCGGGTTTACAAAAGACGAGTTGTAGATTACCGGATTATTATCGATTGCTGTGAAGAAACGGACTCGGACGATGCCATTGCAGATCATTTCGACACTTATAGGAGCATTCTTGTACCGAGCCGCAGCTTTTTTGCGTCCGCACAAGCGGAACGGCTTTTAAAATCCTATATCCGGTTCGAATATGTGCCTAAAGTTAAACTCTATTACAGTACTGATTTTATCGTACCGAAAACGGCTCACGCCGAAATGGCGGAATCAGAATGTTGCATCTACCTCTCAAATACTGGTACATGGATACATGCGCTGTATCATTTTATGCTTGTGCATCCCCTTACCGAGCACGCGGTAACGGCAGCGCTTTCGAAAGACGAACAAGCTCAATACAAAAAAGCTCAACACGTGCAGTATTATTTCCGCCGGAACCGGTTTTGCTCCGATTATCCCGATTATTTTATTGACGCATTTTTATTATATACGCGCTTCTATTTTCAGGTCTTTGTAAAAAGTTATCATACCACCGAATTAACCGTTATATATACCGAAAAAAATGCAGAAGCAGCAAATTATCTGATCAGTGTACTTCCCATTATCGCCCACGCCAAACGGATGGCGGAAAAGGTAATTTCGGTTGACGGCTTATCAGGTGATTTCTTACAACTTGCCTATCTTACGATATATGCAGCCTCATTTATCGTTGACGATGAAATACCGGAATTTTTTCTTTCGCTGCATAAAAGCTCCTCGTTTATTACGAGTTTGTATGAATGGATGTATGCAGCCGGTATTACCGAAGTGAAAAACGATATACACTCGATAAGCCCATACGCTGTCGATCGATTGGAGCAGCGGCTTGGAGTAGAAAAGAATAAGGTTAAACAGTATATAGCCGATTTCCTATGGGATAAATATAAAAAGGGACTGTTATGTCCCGATGAAAACCTGAAAGAAGTTTTCGGTGCGCTTCATTTTGTTCCTGAAGATCAATTTATGCTGCATCATTTCTTCCACCAATACTCGGATAAAGAAATCCCTCAGATTGATATCAGTCCTTTTAAATCTACGGCCTTTTTCTCTGCTCTCGAAAGCTATCAAAAAGCATTAAAAATCAGTAAACAAAAAAATCTTAACGAAGCGGTTTATGCGGTAAAAAAAGCGGTCAGCTCCGTCCAAGCGCATACCTTTCCCGCAGGTGAATACCGTGCGCTTTCCTGTGTAGCGTTTCTGCATTTGTCTCAAAATAAAATCGAAGATGCCGTAACATATTTTCAATACGCACTTGATATTGTCGAAGCGCTGAAGGACAGTACTTTTATCTGCGAGGCTTTGTTTAACCTCAGTATCAGTTGCTTTTTGCAGAATAATTTACACGCTGCCGCCAATTTTTTAGATCGCCTCTTACAGGATGCAGAGAATTATTTTGAACAGCCTAAAAAAATACAGGGGTTGTTCATGCAGGGGAGAGTTGCATTGCAGTTAGGGGACTACGGCAAAGCGGAGCTTTTATTTCAAGAGGCTGAAAAAGCAGCTTCGAAGCACTTCCGAGAATGGGTACCCCTTTGTAGAATTTGGTATGCAAGAGCATTATCCCAAAAGGGGCAAACAAGCAAGGCGCAGCAGATACTTATTGCAAACCTTGATAAATCGCCTGATGCAATCTTGTTTCTAATCGAATCATTTTTGCTTGCCTCCATTCTTCATGACGAGCGTGAGCGGATACAAGTGAGTCCCGAAACATTTACAGCTGCGCTTGAGCCGTATCAAAGCGGTTTTGCTCTTGCGGAAGAGTTGGTGTGGGGAAATTTGTACGGTAAGCCGGCAATACAGGTGTTTTATACCGCTATGGATAGCTATTATCGTTTTCGGCTTGCGTTCAATGCGTTAGAAGATTCCGCTCAAACATATATTCAACAGCTTGAAGATACTGCACGGGATGCGTTTAAAAATCATGATATGTATGCTTCCATATACTCGTATCTTTGTTACGATGCGCTCCTCCGTAAAGAAGGAAATACCTCCGATAGTGCAAACGGATATTTAAGCCGTTCGTTTAAGGCGATGCAAAACTGCATGGACACGATGACGGATAATACGGTGCGTGATAAGTTCATTTTCCGTAATGTGTGGAATGCAAAACTCTATGCCGCAGCGCAAAAAAATAAATTGATTTAAGAGAAATAGCCGGATAAAAACGATCTTCGTAACGTCTAGTAATTTTCTGGTATCAATGCTATACTTGTATGTAAGGCTACGGAAATTGCTAAAAAAACCGATTCATAGCCCGCAGAATGGGTGAATTAATGAATTGAATTAAACATAATAAAAATCAATTGAAAGGAGTTTTGACAAAATGAGGAATA
>CAUVKE010000169.1:0-3973 GCA_963552415.1 uncultured Treponema sp. | reverse complement strand
TGATAAAGCACTTTTTAAGACACTTGCGGAAATTCGATTCCAGCCGGCTCCGTATCGGGAAAAACCATAAAAGCGACAGCTGTATAACCGCAAAAATCCATACGACAGAAACACCGAGAAAAAGACCGAGAAAATTGTGAAACGAAAAATAGTAGGGGACGGCGACTCCGGCAACAACCCAACAAAAAGTTTCGATTACTGCGAATAAAACACCGTGCCACCATGTACGTTTGATTTCTCCGCCGATTTCCTTAAATGAAAACGATTTATAATCGGCAATACGGGACATCAAATGAGAGACGGCTAAAAGCAGCGCTCCCATCAATATGATACAAACAAACAAACTCAATAAAGACAGCACTGGCACTGATGATAATAAGTAAGCCAAGCCGAAAAATAAAAAAACAATCAGTATAACTGCAATATTGAAAAGAGCAAGCGTAAGAAAATTATCCCATCCGTCAAAAAAATTTTTTTTGAGAAAAAATCCGATCATGCGGCGATAGTAACACAAAAACCGGAATAATACTATCCATACCGCGGCACAACAGAATCGGCGACAGTTGCATAAAGAAGTCAATTATAGTAGACTGACGCGCATAATCAAAAAATGCTAAAAACTGCTTTTAGCAATTTCCTTGAGAAACAAGGGGAAGTGCAGATTAAATGCACTCCTCGCTTTAATCAGCACTTCCCTAAAATATGGAGAAAGATATGAAATCCTTTTTATTTTATAAAACAGCAAAACCGGCAGCTCAAACGGTAAGACGGGCAATAGGAAGCCTGTTGTATCATACCGGACTATTTTTATCCGCGCTCTGTTTATCAACGCTGCTTGTTTGCTCTTGCAGCAAAGCGGAACAAAAGCCGCTCACAATGGTTTTTTATCCGAATGAGTCAAGCGAATCCATGAAAGATGCCCGCGCAGCATTCCAAGAAATTTTAAAGGAAGCCGTCGGACGCGATGTTGAAATTCTGACAACGACCGATTATAACATCGCATTGGAAGCGCTCGTTTCAGGTAAGGCTGATATGGCATATGTCGGCGCTGAAGGATATCTAACCGCACACAAGCGTAACAGTGCCGTTATCCCCATTGCAACGAATTCGGGCCCGAGCGGAACGCTTGAGGATGCAAAGTATTACAGCTTTATCGGCGTACAACGGAAAGACGCCGATAGCTATAAAAAAGCGGATGGCAGCTTCGATTTAAGCCTATTGCAAGGCAAGAGGATGTCCTTTGTAGCGGCAAGTTCCACATCGGGCTTTGTTATCCCCGCACATGTTTTAGCGGCAGCCTTTTCTATCGATAATACCGATGATCTTATATTGAGCGACAAAGTATTTTCCAAGGTGCTGTTTGCCGGTTCCCACCAAGGCTCGCAGGTCAACCTTTTTCGTGGAGATGTCGATGCGGCAGCCTTTGCCATCCCGCAGACAATCGGCGTGTATGAACTGCTCGAGGGAGAAGATTATAAAACTGGAGCCGTCTATCGCGTAACCGAAGGAGCCGACGAACCTTTCACTTCTTTTGCAGGAAGTGAAATGACTGTAATCCGCTCCATCCCTGTCTTAAATGCGCCGATTACCGTTAATATGAACACAGTTTCAGACTCTGACGTAAAAAAGATACGGGAAGCGCTGACTTCGGATAAAACGGCAAATAATCCCGGAGTTTTTAACGTAAAGGATTCCGGTAAAAAGGGCATATATCCTAAGTATTCCGAAAAGACGCGGCTGGTTGCTACCGATGATGCATGGTACGATGAACTTAGGAATTCTACTAAGTAATAGGGCATCACGAAAAAAAGCGAGTTTTGTACTCAAAACTCGCAGCCGAAACATTCCCCTTCCCCATAAATCATTTCCGTACAGAACAAGCCGTTAGGCTTGATATTTTTAGAGGTTTTCAGCGCCCTATTAATTTTTTAATACGGTTCGCCGTTTGCTTTGGGAGCGGCGGAGTTTTTACTGAATAGTACGAGGGCTATCAGCGTAACAAGATAAGGGAATATCTTGAGCCACACCGGCGGTATGCCGCTTAAAGCAGGGATAACCTGCGAAACGTTCGCAACGGTGCGGGCAAACCCGAAGAAGAAGGTTGCACCCAAAATACCGAACGGCTTCCATTGACCGAAGATTAAAGCGGCAATAGCCAAGAACCCGAGGCCGTCTACGCTGCCGTTAAATTCTCCCGAATAGGTTACAAGGATGATGGCGCCGCCCAATGCGGAAAGCGCACCGCTCGCACATACCGCGAAGTACCGCATTCGGTGTACATTGATACCGGCGCTCGCAACGGCGGACGGATGCTCGCCGCAAGCTCGCAGCCGTAACCCGAACGAGGTCTTATACAGCAGTATCCATGATAAAATCAATATCGCCAATACCAGCCACGTACTCCAGTATGCCTGTGAAAAGAAAAGCGGTCCCAATACGGGGATTTTTGAAAGCCCGGGGACGTCCTGCCGGATAATACTTGCGACACGCACGTTGCCTGATCCCGTTACGGTACGGGCAATATAAATCGTCAATGCGGCGGCAAGCATATTGATAGCGGTACCGCTGATAACCTGATCTGCTTTCAGCGTAATCGATGCAAAGGCATGCAGCAGCGAAAAGAGGATGCCGGCTATAGCAGCAATCAGCAAGCCGATAGGAATAACGATTCCTGCCGGAACGGAGTGCTGCAGCAAATTAATCACAACCGCTGCGGAAAAACTGCCGATCAGCATAAGTCCTTCAAGACCGAGGTTCGTAACACCGCTCCGTTCGCTGTATAGTCCACCCAGAGAAGTAATCAAAAGAGGAATAGTGTATGCAATTACATAGGGAAAAATTAAGGTTAAAATATGCCACATACGTTATACCTCCTCCGCAGCAAGCCCTGCTGTTTGACGTGTGCGTATTTTTTTGGAAATCATACCCCAGAAGCGTTTAAAGAGCAGGCTGGTCGCTGTAAAATAGATGATAACCGCAATGATGGTATCTGCAATTTCCGGCGGAACAATAGTGTTTGCGCTCATAAAGCCCTTACCGACATGAAGCACGCCGAAGAAAATCGAACTGAGCGCAACGCCGACCGGAGTACCGGCGCCAAGTAAAGAAACAGCGATACCGTCAAACCCTTGCGAGGGCATTACGCCGATCTGCATATTCAGCGCATAGCCGGTGTAGTAGGTGAGTCCGGCCAATCCCGACAGCGCTCCCGCAATCATCATCGAAATAACGATATTCCGGTTTACTTTAATTCCCGCATACTCCGCACAGTTGCGGTTATAACCGACCGCTTTTAATTCAAAGCCGAGGGTTGTTTTGTCCAAGATAATTTTAAGGAGAAACATCGCAAGGATACCGAGAAAGATACCGTAGTTGACGTATTCGCTGCTGAACAAGTTAGTAAGCCATGGAGTACGAAGCGAGCAGGTGACGGCAATGGATTTACTTTCCGTTTCCAGATATTCCGCTTTTAAGTAGCCCGGTACGATATAAAAGACCAGCCAATAAGCAATCCAGTTCATCATAATGGTAGAAACAACTTCGTGTACATTGAATAGCGCCTTTAATAAGCCGGGAACGACGCCCCAAAGCGCACCGCCTGCGATACCGATAAGAATCAGTACAATGAAAAAGATCGGCCGCGGCATAGATGTCGCCGATAAGGCAAACATACTGCCGAGCAATCCGCCGATCAGCATCTGCCCCGAACCTCCGATATTGAAGAGGCCGGTTTTAAATGCAAAAGACACGGAAAGGCCGACCAATAAGAGCGTCGTTGCCGTTGCAAGCGTATTTCCGATGCGTTCAATATTCATAAGTCCGCCACGGAAAAGGTAAGAAAAAGCGGTAAACGGATTTTCTCCGATACAAATAATCAGAACCGCTCCGGCAATTAAACCGAGCAATACGGCGGAAAGACTGATTACAAGGGTATTATCCGAAAGCGAAGTGTGTCTTTTTATCATCACTGTTG
>CAUVKE010000168.1:0-3976 GCA_963552415.1 uncultured Treponema sp. | reverse complement strand
ATTTGCAAAAGAGGAGGTAATCAATATTGTTACTCGCCGAATATGATTATGAAACAGATATAGCCGTGCAAAGAGCCGAAGAACGGGAAATAGCTTTTGCGCAAGGAATATCTCAAGGAATATCTCAAGGAATATCTCAAGGGGCTTACCAAAATAAACTTGAAACAGCAAGACTGATGAAGAGTGAAGCTTTTGACATGAGTATGATTGCAAAGCTAACAGGTCTTTCCAAGCTCGAAATTGAAAAGCTGTAATCCAATCGGCAATAGATGTGAGTGTATTGGATAAAAATCAGCCATACGAAGCTTTACCCGATACATTTATCATCTTCTTTTGTACATTTGATTATTTAGAGCAAGATTTACCTGTTTATACGTTTAAAACCCTCTGCACTGAAAATACAGCCCAAGGTTCCCACCAAAAAGCGCTCGAAACGGCAAAGATACTAAAACAACTCGGTGATTCCGTAAAAAAGATAATGCAAGCGACCGGCCTCAGCAAGCAGGAAGTGGAAGCATTATAGGCTTCTTTGAATCATCCGCGCCTTGGCGGGTGAAATAAACCATTACTTATTACCTACCCTTCAGTAGAAGCGGCAATTTCGCCATCGGCGAGTCTAATACGAAGATCGCGGGCAGCTGCCGCATCCTGTGCACGGCGGAGCACAAGCCCCGTCTGCCGGTTGTAAACGATGGAATACCCTCGGTTAAGTATTTCTTGTGGGTTTGCCCCTTCAATGGTTTGGGTCAGTAAGTCGAGCCGATGCTTTGCATCGGTCAGCCGCGCCTGCATTGTGTACAGCAGATTTTCTTTCGCATCGTCAAGGCGCATTAAAAGCGGCTGCTCGATGCGGCGGAATTTCATCTCAAGCGACTCCGGTGTAAAACCTTTAATCGTAAGCCGAACCCTTTCCACTGCGCGGCTGATACTGTGCAGCATATCGGATTGTATTTGGATAATAAAGCCAGTGATTTCATCTAAGACCGGTACGGCAAGCTCGGCGGCGGCAGACGGCGTAGGCGCACGTACGTCCGCTGCAAAGTCGGTAAGCGCCCAGTCGATTTCGTGCCCGACTGCACTGATAACCGGAATTTCCGAAGCGGCAACGGCGCGGACAACTGCCTCATCGGAAAAAGGCAGCAGGTCTTCCAAGGAGCCGCCGCCTCTTCCGATAATGATAAGCTCCCCGAGCTTATACCGATTAGCGGTTTCCAGCTGCCGTGCCAGCACGGGCGCCGCCTCCGCTCCCTGCACGGGAGCGGGCAGCACGGTAACACTTACCGTGCTGTTCCTGCGCGAAAGCACCGTAAGAATATCGCGCAGGGCGGCGCCCGTGGGGCTGGTAATCACAGCGATACTGAGCGGAAAAAACGGCAGCGGGCGCTTTCTGTCTCGGTCGAAAAGACCTTCGCGCGCAAGTTTCTGCTTCCGCTCTTCCAGCATTTTCAGGATAGCGCCCTCTCCGGCAAGCTCCATCGTTTCAACAATTATCTGGTACGAACCCCGCTGCTCATATACCGACAGAGAACCGGATACGACAACCTTGAGCCCATCTTTCGGCTCAAAGCCGAGCGTCCATATACGGCCTTTAAACATAACCGCTTGCAATGCGGCTTTTTCATCTTTTAGGGTAAAATAGAGGTGTCCGGTGCTTGAAGGACGGCAGTTGGAAATCTCCCCCGCCACGCGGAGGGAGGTAAAATTTTGCTCAAAAAGCGATTTGATAATACCGGTAATCTCTTGTATCGAATATACGTGATCCATACCGGCATCATATCACAATGCTATAAAAAATCTACGCTGTAAAAACCTACTTAAAAAACGAACGGGGAACAATAACTTCCGGCATACCGGAAGAATATGGTGCAACTTGATATTGGCTGAATATAATACGGACGGAATTTTTCTCGAGCTTAAAGATTGCAAAATTTTCTTTTGTAGGTTCAGTGCCCTTGTTAATCCAATCCTCGTCGGAGGAAAATTTCTTTTTTTGAACTTGAGCATTCAACTGTTTACGAGCTTCGGTTGAAAGGGCTGCAAGCCAATCTTTCCGCACCGGTTGCAGGGCTTCTTCCAATGAAAGCAGCTTTTTTGTCTGCTTGCTGTAGGTTATCGGGATAAGCGAGGTGCTGCCATGCGCTCCGCCGGCAAACTGATAGACATTCAGCAGAAAACTGATATGATTAGTATCTTCATACACGGAGCTGCTGTCGATATCGAATTCAAAGGCTTGGGGATAGGCGGGCGCTTCCGCAGAAAAGAATTCGCTATTAAAGGCTTCAAGATTTTTTTGCACGATGTCCGAAACTTGTGCGTTTATAAGCGGCTCTTTTTCAAAAACGGGATAGTCGATGTCGGCCTCATAGCTGATACCCTGCTTTTTGTTTTTATCTTTATCCTTTGCATAGATAGCAAGCGGTATGCAGTACAGCATCAAAATAAAACCGAATGTTGCACTGATACGTAAAGTGCGGTGAAAATTTTTCATTTTATTCTCCTGTAAGGTTGTTAATCGTGTGCACCGATAATTGATAAAACATTTGTAACGACGGAAAGGTTACCGCAGACGCGTTCAAAAATATACCTCAAAGGAGATATGAACATTCACCTTTTCTTTTACAAAAGATATCCGCCATATCGTTCATTTAAGACTAGAAGGGAGATGTCCTTAACGCAAAACATTACTAAAAAATCCTGTTCTTCCACAAAGGAAAAACAGAACTTTTAGTAATGATTTGAGGCGAAAGCTACTCCTCTATCAATGAGCTTAATCTATTTTGCCTAACCGATTCCGCTTAGGCAAGCGGGAATATCATCTCTCTTCTTTGAACACTTTTTTGAGAGCGTATTCTTGTTTGCTCACAATTCCGATGATATACTGATACGGTATAAGGAACGGTTCATTTTCTACTACTATCGGGAAATATCGAGAAACGGAGAAGTGATATATGAAATACTTACGATTTTATATATATTTTTGCATATTGTGCGCTGCTGTGCTGTCATGTACAAGTACACCGGCTGCAGGAGTTCTTTATTTTCCTATTACCGTATTAGCGGGTACTGCTGACTTAACCGTTTCAACGGCTGGAGAAGCGCAAACGGATAGGCATGATAAAACTGAAACTTTTGCAAGAAATGCAAGAACGCTGAATAAGGATTGGGTTCTTGATAACACAGAGTCGCATTCTCAAAAAGAATCTCCGTCTGAATACGATTATCTTTCAAACATTCAGTTACAACCGCGGAAGGACAGTGCGGAAACGGTGAATCAGCAAAAAAATGACATGGAGCCTGTTTCTTCGATTAGATTGCAAAAAGGCGAGTCATTTACTACGCCGATACCGGTGCACAAGAAACTAACGGTCGTTGTTGAAAATAAGGAGAGTCATGAACTAAGGTTTATGTGTACCGGTAAACAGTTCGTCTTGCAGCAGGGTGAAATGGTGATGCTGCATTTTCGGTAAACGATAACAGCCGCTGGTCATCACAGTAGCTGCAAACGCCACCAAGCTCGCAGCGTTTAATGAAACGGTAAAGTGTGCTATACTGTTATGGGATGGATAGATAAGGAGCATTCTATGAACGATATAATGATGCGGCAATATAATATGCTTTCAAAGGAGCTGCAGCAGGAAGTGCAGCATTATATTGAATATTTATTTGTAAAAATGAAAAAAACGAATAGACAACATATTGTAACAATACCTCAGCAAGAAAAAAATAGAGCTTATGATGCCCTGATACAGAATGCAGGTTGCCTACCGCCGGATATTGATTATAAACAAGAAGCTATAGAATTTGCGGTTACGAAGTATGAAAGTCTTACTTGATACAAATATTTTGGTTGATTTTCTGGCAACACGTCCTATTTTTTTTAATAATGCACAAACTATTATTAAAAAATGTAAAAATAACGAAATAACAGGAATTGTAGCAGTTCATACTATTTCAACGTTTATTTTCAGCCGCTCAA
>CAUVKE010000167.1:0-3982 GCA_963552415.1 uncultured Treponema sp. | reverse complement strand
GATGTCCGTGAAAGCGAACAGAAGCGAGATTTGTGTTATACACAAATCTCGACGTCAGAACGCCCAAGGATGGGCGGGGAATAAGTCAGAAACAAGTTTTGGAACAAAACTTGTCCTCTACCGATGTACATGGACGTACATCGGTAGAGAGGTACACGGAGGTACACTGCTCAACAAGCTATTTTCAAAAGTGCTGGAATTACGGCCTAAAAAACTTGAGTTTTTAGAGAATTTCCGGTAATACCTTGACGAGAGATAAAAATTCGCATAAGCTAGTGAAATGGAGGTCTATCCGTGTTAAAGCTAAAAGCTCCCTTAATCATTGCCGGCGCGACATGTATCTTATCTATGCTTATAGGACTCATAAGCGGAGTACGGTTCTTAAATATTTTAATGAGAGGGCTTATTGCCGGCATAGGATCCGGAGGCTTTGTGTTATGTGCACGGATTATTCTGGAACGCTTTATTCCCGACCTCTTTATTGCCTCTACGGAAACTCCGTCGGATACCGTTGAAACGGCGGATGTTTCCTCCGGATCAAATATTAATATTACCCTTGAGGACGACTTGAGCGTTCCTGCAGCAGTAACGGCAGACGGCAATACGGAGACCGGTGGAACACCGAGTTCTGCAAAATCTCAGACAGAAACTCAAAGTGGAGAAGCGATTTTCGCCGCCCCTGCGTCAAATGCTTCCGATAGCGGTAATATTCGTGAAGATACCGGCTCTTCGGATTCTGCAGTTCTTTCTTTCGATGACAATTCTCAAGATGATAATGGCGGTTTATCGGATTTACCCAATATGGGCTTATTTATCAATGATGATTTTGGTGAAAGCATCGATGACAGCCTGCAAACGGATAACAGCGGTTTTTCGATGACCGGTATTCAAACTGACGGCAATGATAGTAAAGTAATGGCTCAAGCAATCAGAACGGTTTTAGCGACTGAGGATTAGAGGGTGGGTGTTGTATAGTATGGGAAATATCAATTTAGATACAAAAACGGAAGACGAGCTTTGGCTTGAATACAAACATACGCAAGACCCGCAGCTTCGCGAGTTTTTTATTATAAAATATGCACCTCTTGTAAAATATGTTGCCGGTAAGGTTGCCGTCGGTATGCCGAATAATGTTGAGTTCGACGATTTAGTCGGATACGGTGTATTCGGCCTTTTGGATGCTATCGATAAATACGATCCCGAAAAAAATGTAAAATTCAATACCTACGCGGTTACTCGTATACGCGGAGCTATCTTCGATGAATTACGTTCGATTGATTGGGTTCCCCGCTCAGTGCGTCAGCAATCCCGCGAAATTGAAGAAGTTATAGCGGATTTGGAAGCCCGATTGGGACACGCTGCAACCGATACGGAAATTGCCGAAGCACTCGGTATGAGTGTAGAAGAATTTCATCAGGTTCTATTAAAAATTTCAGGCACCAGTATTATTTCCCTTACCGATTTACGGTTCGGCTCGGATGATTCCGAACAAACACCTGTCGCCGACAGCATCGAAGCTCCCGCATCGCTTAACCCCGATGTTATTGTAGAGCGGGAAGAAATGAAGCGAATCATCGTAGATGCGATTAACGAACTCCCCGACAGAGAAAAGAAAGTATTAATTATGTATTACTATGAGGATATGACATTACGGGAAATCGGAAAGGTATTAGAGGTAACCGAATCGCGAGTATCTCAAATTCACACCAGCGCGAATTTGAAACTTAAAGCCAAATTAAGCAATATTCGTAAGGGTATCCGTTAGGAGAGCTGCTATGATACATTTTGAACAAATTCGGGAGCAAATGAAAGAACAGTATGAAAAAGATTCCTCCCGTTTTTTTGTTGAAGTTACCGGGCAAACCCTCGAAGAAGCAATCGACAATGCCGCAGTAGAACTCGGCTTACGCCGCACCCTTATTGACTATGAAGTTTTACAAAAAGGAGCGTCAGGCTTTTTTGTCTTAAACCCAAAAGAATGGAAAATCCGTGCTTATGAAGCCCACAAAATACATACGATCACCACTGAAGCGGAAACTGCAACAGGTATAAATCCTGAGGAACAAGTTGAAGAGAATATCAATAAAGACGGTAATGCTTATGTATTCTGTGCTCCCGACGGCGTATTCCTCAAAGTTACGCCGCCAGCCGGAAACGGTAGAAAGATAGCACTTGCTGATGTCGTTGAAAAAATACGCGATAGAAATCTATCTATTCCGCCGGATGAGATTTTAAAACCGATTGTTAAGGACTGTGCGGATGAATATGTCAGAATAGGACATTATGAATATATCCCCGGTAACGATGCACTGATGTCCGTCGAAATCAGTGAGGATGAAATGAAGGCATACCTTTTCGTCTCCCCTCCGATGCCGGGCGGTGCAGATGTGTCGGCAGATATGATTATTACCTTCTTAGCCAATAACCGTGTTTTGTCAGGTGTGAACGAAAAGAAGGTTAAGCAGTTCCAAGATACCCCTATATATCGCGAAAATTACCTGATTGCGGAAGGAACCCCGCCACAAAAGGGTGCCGATGCTAAGATACTTTTCAATTTTGAAACCGATAATACACAGCTGCGTCTTAAAGAAAACAAGAGCGGCCAGATTGATTTTAAAGAACTCAATCTTATTCAAAACGTCATTGAAGGACAGCCGCTTGCACAAAAAGTTCCTGCCGAGGAAGGCAAGAGCGGAAAAACCGTTACCGGAAAATACTTACCGGCAGCAGCCGGTAAAGATATCCCCATCCCATTGGGGAAAAACACCCGATTGGCGGAAGATAATCTGACCGTTGTTTCCGAAACAAAAGGACAAGTAATCTTTATAAAAAATAAGATTAATGTTGAACCGATTATGACGATTGAGGGCAATGTGTCGATCAAGACCGGCAATATCATGTTCCTCGGCACTGTATACGTTAAGGGTAATGTTGACGACGGCTTCTCCATTAAGGCAGCAGGCAACATCGAAGTAAAAGGCACCGTCGGAAAGGCCTCCTTAGACGCAGAAGGGGACATCGTTGTCAGTCAAGGTATTGCCGGAAAAGAAGGCGGGCATATTCGCGCAGGCAAGTCGATATGGTCAAAGTTTATCCAGAATATCGAATTGGTAGAAGCCGGCGATATGGTTATCGTATCAGATGGTATTTTAAATTCAAAAATTATCGCTAACCATAAAGTTATCTGCCGCGGAAAGCGCGCAGACATCATCGGCAGCCAAATAACTGCATGCGAAGGAGTATATGCCCGAAACCTCGGTAGTCCTGCAGGCGGTTCCGATACGGTTATCAGTGTCGGTTTTGATCCGCGCAGCAAAGAACGGCTGGTTATGTTAGAGAAAAATTTGCTCTCCTCCGAAAAAGCGCTCACCGCTTTAAAGCTGGACTTAAAATCGCTTGAAGGGCAAAAAAAGGTTCTCAAAGAGCTTTCCGAAGAAAAGGAAGAGATGCTGAAAAAGAAAAAAGAACTGCGGTATATTAGCGAAACGGAAATCAAAGAACTGAGGAATGAAATAGAACGAATACGGGATTATCTTGCCGCGCTTAAAACGGACGGACGTGTTTCCGTTTCCGGTAATATTTATACCGGCGTCCGCATAGTTATTAAGGATATTATCGAGGATGTACGGGTTGATTGCAAGGCAACGACATTCTTTTTGCAAAACGGTCTTGTACGGTATGGGCCTTATGAAGACTATACCAACGATGAGGACGTAAAGAGGACGCCCAGTGGGTATTCAGCCGATTGATCTGCAGATACTTTATACTCAACTTGATAAAGTCGGAAAGCTCCAAGGCGATGCACGACAGACGTTTGCTGCAGAATTCGAAAATAGCCAACAAGCCAATAAAGAAGATGCTGCGCGGCGTCAACAAACGGTACAGAAGACCGAATCTGCAGGGGCTGAAAAAACGGCGATAAATAAAGACGGTTCAAACGGTTCCCCGGGAGGAGCATTTAACAATACTCCTCAGCAGCAAA
>CAUVKE010000166.1:0-3989 GCA_963552415.1 uncultured Treponema sp. | reverse complement strand
TAGTACGGCTGAAAAACACGTCGAGTTTGCTTGCTGCAAACTCGCTGATTGTACGTACGCTATCGCGTACCAATTCAGCATCCTCCAAAATTGACATTTTGTTCGGCTGCTGAATTTTAAGGAACATTATTTTATATCTTAAAGAAGTATATTCCGGCAGAGAATGTACGAGAAATTTTTTGCAATTTATTCGAAATCATTGAAATCGGTAGTGCAAATAAAGAAAGCATTTTAAACGCTTTAAAGAATAAAACATTTCCTGATTTTGAAGATGGTTTGCAATATCAATGCGCATTAGAAGAATCGGTAGATTGTATTATTACACGCAATAAAAAAGATTTTTTTGGGTCAAAAATACCCGTGTATACGCCGGATGAATTTTTAGCATAGACGTTTGAGCAGGTTGACTAAAAAAGCCTGTTCTTCCACAAAGGAAAAACAGGCTTTTTGCATCTCAAAGGCTCTCTAAAAAACAATCAGTTTTCTAGCAATGTAAAATCAGGCGCATGTTAAGCATAAGCTCAACACGCACCTTAAAAAATTACAGGCTGCCTTTTGCCGCTTTAACCGCTTCGGTCAGCATCGGAAGTACCTTGAACAGGTCTCCTGCAATACCGTAGTCGGCTACACCGAAGATCGGCGCATCAGCGTTCTTGTTGACCGCAATGATGTACTCGGAATCCTGCATACCGGCAAGGTGCTGAATTGCCCCGGAAATACCGACTGCTACATAGATGTGCGGATGTACGGTTTTACCGGTCTGTCCAACCTGATGGTTTGCATCCATCCAGCCGGAGTCAACAACGGCACGGGAAGCCCCGACAACGCCGCCGAGCGCCTGAGCTAAATCTTCAGCCAGTTTGATACCCGCTTTGTGATCCTTACCGATACCGCGGCCGACGGAAACAACCACATTTGCTCCGATCAAGTCTACGATATTCTTTGCGGTTTTCTTAATTTCAAGGATATCAACGCTGATATCGGCCTTGGAAAGCTCAACTGCCGGTTTTTCAATTACGGTCTTCGACGCTTTTGCTGAATCAAAATCCTGCTTCTTCATAACGCCGGGACGCACGGTTGCAATCTGCGGGCGGAAGCGGGGGCATACAATCGTTGCCATCAGGTGACCGCCGAAAGCCGGACGGGTCATCTTTAAGTTGGTGTTTACCTTAAAGGGTGTCTTTTCGACATCCATCGTCGAGCTGGTGCGGAGGAATTCCTTGTATTTTTCAGTATCGACGTCGAGGTGCGTGGTGTCGGCGGTCAATCCGGTATGAAGCCGTGCGGCACAGCGGGGGCCTAAGTCGCGTCCGATGGTTGTTGCACCGATTAAGAAAACTTCCGGTTTTTTGTCTTGTACCAATGCGGTAATCACTTTTGTATACGCATCGGTTGTATAATCGGCAAGAAGATCGTGTTCGCAGTAGTACACCTTGTCGGCACCGTAACCGCCGAGATTCTTTAACGCATCTTCTTTAATACCTTTTCCAAGTACAACGCCGCAGAGTTCGCCCTTTAATTCATCGGCGAGCTTCCGGCCTTCGCTCAATAATTCAAACGAGGTGTTGAGGATTTCTCCGTTGCGCTGTTCACAAAATACCCACACGCCTTTGAAGGCTTCAGTGTCTTTGCTATCGTAAGCCATTTGTACATTCTCCTCCTTCATTAAATGATATGTTTTTCTGCCAGCATACCGACGAGCTTTTCACAAGCGGCTTTGTCGGCGCCTTCCATCATCGTACCGGCGCCTTTCTGCGGCGGGGTAAAGGACTTGTATACGTTTGTCGGAGAACCTTCCAAACCGATTGTATCTTTATCGATGAGCGGGTCGTCCTTCAAGGTTTCGTAATTATATATCTCATACGGCTTTGAGTAGCATTCCATAATACCGCTGACGCTCATATAGCGCGGTTCGTTCAGCTCTTTAATACAGGTGATAAGACAGGGAGTCTTTACCTTGAGCATCATATAGCCGTCTTCGAGCATACGCTTTACTATCAGCGCGTTGCCTTCTTTTTTAATGTCGGCTGCGTAGGTGATCTGCGGCAGTTCGAGTTTTTCAGCGATCTGCGGGCCTACCTGTGCGGTATCGCCGTCGATTGCCTGACGACCGCAGAATACAACATCTTCCGGCCCGACACCGACGCGGCGTACTGCTGCTGCCAAAATCTGGCTGGTAGCATACGTGTCGCTTCCGCCGAACTCACGGCTGGAAACCAGTACCGCCTTGTCAACGCCGCGCGCCAACAGCTCACGGAGCATGCTTTCTGCAGGGGGCGGCCCCATCGAAATAGCGACAACTTCACAGCCGGTTTGATCTTTCAGCTGCAGCGCCGCTTCAATCGCGTTTAAGTCATCGGGGTTGGTGATGGTCATCATCGAAGCGCGGTCAAGCTGTCCGTTTTCTTTGACGGCAACTTTTCCTGATGTATCGGGAACTTGTTTTACACAAACAATAGCTTTCATCTGTTCTTGTCCTCCTTAATTGACGCCGAGGTTTGCGGCAATAACCATGCGCTGAACTTCGCTCGTACCTTCGTAAATTTCCGTAATCTTTGCGTCGCGCATCATCCGCTCAATCGGGTAGTCGCGGGTATAGCCGTATCCGCCGAAGAGCTGCAAACAGCGGCGGGTTACGTCGCTTGCGACCTCAGCTGCAACGAGCTTTGCCATTGCCGCTTCCGTAGAATACCGGATATTGGGGTTTTCGTTGGCTGCCTGTTTTTTGCATGCCGCTGCATAGACAAGATATTGGGCGCCTTGCGTGCGGGCTGCCATATCCGCAAGCTGGAACTGAGTGTTCTGCTGCTGGCTGATGCGCTTACCGAACTGTACGCGCTCTTTTGTATATTTGACGGTTTCTTCGATAGCGCCTTCTGCAAGACCGAGCGCCTGTGCTGCAATACCGATGCGTCCGCCGTCGAGGGTTGCCATAGCGATGATAAAGCCGCGTCCCTGTACGCCAAGGAGGTTTTCTTTCGGTACGATGCAGTCTTCAAAGACCAATTCGCAGGTTGAAGAACCGCGGATACCCATCTTCTTTTCATGCTTACCGACGGAGAAGCCGGGGAAACCGCGCTCTACGATAAATGCGCTGATTTCTTTTACGGAGCGGCCTTTTTTATCTTTTACCGTGCCGGTTACTGCAATAACGATAAAGACATCGGCATAGCCTGCATTGGTGATAAAGATTTTGCTGCCGTTTAATACCCAGTGATCGCCGTCGAGTACTGCGGTTGTCTGCTGTCCTTGAGCATCGGTACCGGCGCCCGGTTCGGTTAATCCGAAAGCGCCGATCTTTTTACCGGAGGCTAAATCGGGAACATACTTCATCTTCTGCGCTTCCGTTCCGAAATGCAAAATAGGATCGATACACAGTGAAGTATGGGCTGAAATGATAACGCCGGTCGTTCCGCAGACCTTGCTCATTTCTTCTACACACATGGCATAGGTTAAAACGTCAGCGCCTTGTCCGCCGTACTGTTTCGGAACGGGAATACCGAAGAATCCCAGCTTTGCCATCTTTTTGACATTCTCTTCAGGAAATTTTTCCTCTTCGTCGACTTCGGCAGCAAGCGGTTTTACTTCGTTTTGCGCAAAGTCACGAAACAATTGCTGCGCCATGAGCTGTTCTCTGCTCAACGTAAAATCCATGTTGAATCTCCTTCGTTATATTGATTTTTATTAAAAATCTCTACTTTATATAGAGGCTTTTCTATAGTATAATAGACCTATTCGATAACTGCGTTTTCGAATAGGTCGACGAGTTCTAAATCGCACAAATAGCACCCTAAAATGCAACAGGTGAACAAAGTGTGAACTTTGGAAACTGCTGCATTGATGTGCGGAACGCGCATACGTTAATACGCGATGTTTGCGAAGCAAACTCGACGTGTTTTTCAGCCGCGCTATTTCAGCGGCTGAAAATAAACCTACGATTTAGAACATCGCATTTCAAGGTAACCTGTTCAGAAACGGAAGTTTCCGAA
>CAUVKE010000165.1:0-4013 GCA_963552415.1 uncultured Treponema sp. | reverse complement strand
CCTATTACCGATCCGGCGTAGAGGGCGCGGCTCTTGAACAATGGTCGGCGGCATCTGCTTCCGGATACGGCGGACAGCTTTTAAAAAACAAAATAGAGGTAGTAAAAGAGCGGCGCGGCTCTCAGCCCGATTTTGCAGAATCGGTACGCTATGTAGAAACTGCCGTATTTGAATCCAAACACGGAACGGAAGTCTTTTTTAAGCAGCCGCTTTCGGTTGCGGCAATGGGCGACGGCAGCTTCTGGGTAGTAGCCTACGGTTCCAACGAATTGGTTCACTTCGATATTAACGGAATCGTGCTTGACCGGACAAGCGGCCCCTTACAGGGTTTTGACCGCCCGTTCGATATTTTACCGCTCAAAAATGGGAATTTGCTCGTCTCCGAATTTGCCGCCGATCGGCTTTCGCTGCTTACCAAAAACGGTAAATTCATTAAGTCATTCGGTTCAAAGGGAAGGGGAGACGGGCAGTGTATCGGCCCTCAATTTTTAGCGCATGATTCTTATGGAAATATTTTTGTAACGGATTTCGGCAATGCTCGTGTCGTGGTGTTTTCTCCGGACGGGGAAGGCCTTTTTACATTCGGGCAGCGCAGCGGTATATTCCCGGGCTTTACCGCTCCGGCAGGTATCGCAATCTTGGATGATTTGGTCTACGTTGCGGATTCGGTAAAAGGCTCTATCTATGTGTTTGATACGGCAGGGAACTATATCAGAACGCTGTTGCCGGACAGAAGTGTGGTGCAGGCGGAATCGATGCGGGTATGGAAAAACAACCTGCTGGTGTCCTGTGCCAATAAGGTGTATTTGGTTGATATCGGCTTGGCGAGTTTGTATACCGTTGCAAGTTTAGGGAATGCGCCTGCCCGTGTAACCGCAGCAATTCCCGATGCCAACGGCAGCCTTTTGTTAGCCGATTATAAAAACGGAAATATTCAGGTTTTTTCCCATATCAACGAATTGGCGGGCGGTTTGTTTGTCCGCTTTGACCGCGTCTATGCGGATAAGTTCCCGACGGTTACCGTCGATGTCCGCGTAGAAAACAGAATGGGACAACCGGTGGTCGGTTTAACGGAAAATAATTTTTTCCTGACCGAATCGAATCGGCAGGTTACTGACTTTACTCTAAAGGGAGCCGCCTATCTTAATACCGGCTGCGATATTGCCGTTGTGGTTGAAAGGTCTCCTCAGTCGGAAAAGGAATTCGAGCTGGTTAAGACAGTTGTAAAAGAGCTTGCCGAGAAAATGCAGGGAAAAGGAAAAATTTCTCTTGTGTCAGCCTCTCAGCTTCCGGTATTGGAGGGAAAGTTTTCTCCCGAAGCGCTTTTATCGCAGCCTCTTAAATTGAAGGCGGCGTGGTCACCGGTATGGAACTGCGATCTTGCGTTGCGGCTTGCCAGCGGGGAGCTGATTAATGCTGCTCCCAAGCGGGCTATCGTGTTCTTGTCGTTTGAAGATATCGGATCCGACAGCTTTAAGCAGTACAGCTTAAACGATCTTGCCGCATATATGACTAACAACGGTATCCGTTTTTATGCGGTTAATCTAAAACCGCGGACATTGCCGCCTGAGCTGGCGTATCTTTGCACAAAAACCGGCGGGGTGAGCACGTATATCTATGCCGAACAAGGTCTTTCTCCGATTATCGAAGATTTAATCGCCAAACCCATAGGCTCGTATCAGTTGAGTTATACCTCTACATTGCCCACCGACTTCGGCCGTGCCTATTTGCCGGTAGAGCTTGAAGTACGACTTTTGACCCGCTCAGGCAGGGATGAAACCGGCTACTTTGCTCCGTTAGAATAGACCTATCTGTGTAAATATTCGGCATATTGTTCGGTTTTATCGGACAATATGCCGGTGTAATTGAAGGTGATTCGATACTTTAGGGCATATTCGATATGCGGAGAGTTTAACTTGACAGTCCGTTTTTTATTTACTACCATTACATAACTATTATGCAATCGGATGCTTTCAGATTTCAGGCGCAAGAAGATTTTTCCAAAGCGCGCAATAAGGCATGGATCAATGAGATGCAGCATGTCATGCATCCTGATAAAAAACGCCTCCTCTCTTTGAACGACGTAAAAAAGATTTTAAAGCCGAAAAATGAGGTATATGTCGGGCTTAAAACGGTTCCGATTAAAAAAATAGTCGGCAGCGAGGGGCGCTATAACGATTTCGATAACCGCTTTTTACCCCGCACAAACGAACTGAAACAGCGGTGGGTTAATGTCGATCAAGCTCATTTGTCCGACATTGTTTTGCCGCCTATTCAACTGTATGAGCTTGGCGGATTGTATTTTGTCCGGGACGGGAATCACCGCGTGTCGGTGGCAAAGGCGCAGGGCGTTGAGTTTATCGATGCGGAAGTAATCTCGCTGCAAAGCGAGGTGCAGCTGCCGCCCGATGTCAGGCTGGATACGCTGCTTGCTGAGGTTATCCGTTACGAAAAACGGGTGTTTTATAACGAAACCCATTTCGGTGATTTGACCGACTACTGGGATTTGGACTTTACCGCTACCGGCCGCTACGATGTCATCTATAATCATATTCTTGTACATAAGTATTATATGAACGAGCAGCAAAATACCGAAATCGGTTTTAACGATGCGCTGCTTTCGTGGTTTAAGACGGTTTATCTTCCGGTTATTGCCGTGATAGATAAATATAAGTTGCTTTCCGATTTTAAAGACCGGACGAAGAGCGATATTTATGTCTGGATTGTCAAGCATTGGGATCGGCTCAAGCAAAAGAACGGTAACGATTTCAGTCTCGATGATGCCGCTCGGGATTTTCTTGCATTAGAGAAGACCGCAAAGGCTCACACTCCCTCGATGCTTTCAAGTCTTAAAGCAAAGGTTTTGAAGCTTTTTAAAAAGTAGTAAGGGGGCAGATGAGCTATGAAAGACGGATTGATACGCTATGTGCAGTTGTTCACCGCTTTTTTTAAGATAGGTCTTTTTACCTTCGGCGGCGGTATGAGTATGCTGCCGATGCTGCAACGGGAATTGGTAGAATCGAAGCAGTGGATGACGGAAGAAGAAATTCTGAATTACTTTGCGATAGGGCAGTGTACACCGGGCATTATTGCGGTGAATGTCGCGACGTTCTGCGGGTATAAACACGCAGGCCTTTCCGGAGCGATTGTGAGCACGATAGGGATTGTGTGTCCTTCGTGGATTGTCATTACGCTGATAGCCGGTTCCATCTCCCGCTTTTCCGATATTGTATGGATACAACGCGCGATGAAAGGCGTGTATGTCGCTGTCGCCGCCCTGCTTGCCCGTGCCGTCTTTACTTTCGGCAAAAAGATTATTACCGACTTTGTTACCGCGGGGATTGCGGTCGGTGCGTTTTTCGCAATGTCCGTGTGGAATGTGTCCGGTATCTTGATTGTACTTGTCGCGGGTATTATCGGGTTTTGTGCGCAGATTATCCGAAACGGCAAAAGAGCTTCCGGTCGCCGTGAGGAGGATAAAGAATGAGCTTATTCGGTTTGTTTTTCCTTTTTATGTATATCGGCCTTTCTACTATCGGCGGCGGGCTGGTTGCCGTCAGTTTGATGCAGCAGGAGTTGGTAGCCCGCTCGATTATCAATTCGGAGCAGTTTATTGCAATGATTGCCGTTTCGGAATCGACGCCGGGGCCGATCGGTATCAACATGGCGACCTATATCGGGTATGAGTTGTATGGTATTTGGGGCAGCCTTGTGTTGACGACAGGGATTGTGTTGCCGTCGCTGATTGTGATTGTATTGATAGCCCGCTTTACTCAGTCGTTTCAAAATGCGGCGCCGGTTAAGAATACTATGTACGGGCTGCGGGCGGGAGCTGCGGGGATGATTGCCGCTGCTGCATGGAATGTACTTGCCGTTGCAGTATTCACATTGCCCGCCTTTTACGTTTCGCGGCAATGGACGGAATTGGTTGACTGGAAAGCCGCCGCCGTCTTTTGCCTTTTCTTACTTGTGCAAATACTGTTTAAGCGGCTGCATCCCATCTTTTTAATCCT
>CAUVKE010000164.1:0-4016 GCA_963552415.1 uncultured Treponema sp. | reverse complement strand
CAAGATAGTACAATGGAAAAGATATCCCCTCGGTAGAATACGGAAAACGCGCATATTTTATCAGGTATATAAGACCGAGGATACCAAGCGGTACGAGTAAAACCGGCAGCAGTTTTTGAAACATTAGGCTAAAAAACTTCGAGTGTACGAGCTGCTTGGTCCGGTATACGGCAAACACGGTAAGGGTGATGATTGTGGCCGTTGCATTGGTGATGCGGAAAATAATACTTTCGGTAAAGACGATATCAAGATCAAAAATTGCGTTAATAAAAAAGATTATAACAAGCAACACACAATAAACAGCTCCGAAAAACAGCAACGAAACAAGAAAATGAATAAATCGCAATTTAAATTCTGTAAGGAAGTCTTTCGTCGGGAAAAAGAAGATAAAAGCGCAGATGCAGTACAAGCATATTAACGATATATAAGCCAATTCAACATTTTTATTGAGGGTAAAAAGCTCTGTAAAATACATTGCGGTAAGCACGGCAATTTGGCAACAAAATATTATCATTTTAGTACAGGCTGTCGCTGCTTTTATCCTGTCATTGCATAGCAAAACGACCGAAAACGAAAACAGAAAATTCAAGTGTATCGCATTCGGAATATATTTATAAAAGAGCTGCGATATACCTGCCGCCGATACAAAAAAGAATACGGTCGGAGAACTTATTGCTGCTATCCGTATACTCTGCATAATCTTGTTTATTCTTTCTTTGAATGTCATAATCATTCTCCCTGAAGGTATGTTATCGAGAACAGATTGAAACTTCAATATTCATAGCCGGATCATTGTTCTCTTGTGTCTTATGTCTGCCTGTTACCCTTGCATAAACGCATACAGACCCGTAAAATTAAGGCCGTGATAAGGGTATCCGTGTGCTGAATTTTCAACGACCGCTTTCTTTTTTCCTCCTGCTGTTACTGCCTGCTTTTGTACTGCTCCGGCGGACGGGGAGATTGCAAGCGGTATCGATATTGCTGCCGCTTGGGAATTGGAACGGGTTTGTCCTCGAAAAAAATCTGCGGGTGTATCTTGCGCACCGTATCTCCCAGTACGTTCTTGCGGCAGCCTTTGTGTTCGCCGTTGCAGCGCTTGCGGAACCGGTACGGCAAACTTCCGAAGCGATGTATGCCGGTTCGGGACAGGCGCTGATGTTTGTCATCGATACCAGTCCCTCGATGGCGGCACAGGACATGGGAACACAGACACGGCTTGAGGCGGCGAAGCAGATTATCAAGTCCTTTGCGGAAAAATATGAAGGCGACTCGTTGGGGCTTACCGCGCTGGGAAGTTCCGCCGCCGTACTCATTCCGCCGACAATCGATCGGCACACGTTTCTGACTCGGTTGGATCAACTGCAAGTCGGTGAATTCGGTGACGGAACGGCAATTGGGATGGGGCTTGCCTCTGCCGTGCTGCATCTGACACAGTATTCCGCGATTCCCTCACATATCATTCTCTTTACCGACGGAGATAACAACACCGGCGAGGTACATCCCCGTGCGGCCGCAGATATCATCAAGCATAAAAAAATCGGGTTTTACATTATCGGATTGGGGAAGTCGGGATATGCGCCGGTTAAGTATATTGATCCCATTCAAAAAAAAGAAATTTCCGGTACGCTCAACACCGTGTTTAATGAAGCGGAGTTACAAAAAATCGCCGGTTACGGTAACGGCCGCTATTTTTCGGCACAGTCGCCCGAATTATTAACGGATATTTTTAATCGGTTTATTCAAAAAATACCGGCGACGCCTCCTTCAATGACGATGCGTAAATACGCATACCTTGACGGGCTGTTTTTATTGATTGCAATGAGCTGCGCGGTAGGAGCATGGCTGCTCCGCAGAATCGGAATGCAGGCGGTGTCATAATGATTGAATTTGAAAAACCGTTTTTCCTGTTGTGCATCATTGCTATTCTGCCTGCCTGTGCCGTTACGTTGTACCGCATAAAAAAATTAAAAGAAAGCTACGCGGCGGCGGGAGAGATTCACGCCATTATACGGACACTGCGAATCCGAACGGCGCTTTGGAGCATCGGCTGGCTGTTCCTCAGTATTGCTGCAGCCGTACCGCTCTGGGGTACAAAACAAACCACCGTAGTCAAACACGGAAATGCGGTCATCTTTGCCGTCGATATTTCGCGCAGTATGACCGTCGCCGATATCGCACCGAACCGGCTCGAATTTGCAAAGCGTTATGTTTCCTTTTTGATAGAGCGCTTACCGGAAACGGCCTGCGGACTTGTTACGATAAAGGGACTGGGTACGCTTGCCGTACCGTTGAGTTTTAATCATCAGAGTGTACTGACCGCAGCGGAAACACTGTCGCCGTTCAATGCAACCTCGGCGGGCAGCAATCTTGAACACGGACTGCGTGTCGCATTGGAGGCATTCCCCGAAAATCGATTAACCGGAAAAACGGTTGTGTTGTGTACCGACGGCGGTGAAACAATCGGTTCGGTGCCGCGTATTCTTCCGCGGTATCGGCAAGAAAATGTTCAACTGATTATCATCGGCTTTGGAACGGAAACAGGCGGTACGCTTTCCATCCTGAATGAAAAACACGAATCGGTCGTGCAAAAAAGTGCGTTGGAGGAATCTATTCTTAAACGCTATGCGGAGCAAGCCTTAAACGGAAGTTTTTATATTTCCGCTGCCGACCTCGGTTCAGCGCAGAAGGTGTTGCAATCGCTGACGGAAGGCGATGCCGAAAGCGAGAAAATACGATATGTGCAAAAACCGGTACGGCGGACATTCGAGTGTACGGCGATGGCGCTCCTCTTTTTTTGTCTCGGTCTTTGTGCGGGAGGTATCCGTGCTAAAAAAATGTAGACGTCCGGCTGCCGCCATATCACCCATATCATCACTTTTAACATTATTATCATCGTTATTTCGATCATTATTTTTATTGATGAGCTTCATTTTTTTACTGATGACGATGTTCGTCCTCTCGGGATGTAGTGCAGAACAGCAAACCAAAATTGCACACGTAAAAGGGACACTCGCATGGATGCGGAGCGATTGGAACGATGCCGTGTTGTATTTTTATGAGGCTGAAAGTTTAGCGGCGGAATTATCCGATGAGACCATAAAACCGTACACGGATTTTGCGCTTGCCTCTTCATATCTGATGCAGGGAGAAGATGAGGCTGCGTCCGGAAAATTACAAAATGGTTTTGAAACCGCTCCGGATATTTTACGGGCGCACCGTTTTTATCAACAAGGCATTATTGCGTTTCACTCAAAGGATTATGCGGAAGCGGCGGCATTGTTCCGAAAATCATTGGAGCTTTCCGGCCGCGATACGGCGGCTAAGATTAATTACGAGCTAAGCAAAAAGTTGAGCGACACACAGCGAGAGATGCAGCATCAAGCTCCGCAAAATGCTACCGAAGATCCCGAAGCCGATCTGACGGATTCGATTATCTTAGATATTATTCGCAAAAGAGAGCAAACCGAATGGAAAAAAACACAACGCGAATCGGAACCGGCGATAAACGATTATTAGGACTTTTAGTATGCAGGCTAGTCGCGAAGACGGCAACACTCTTTTTTTTCTTTTGTGCAGCCGCAATCCTTTATGGGCAGCAAAACGATTATGCCGAGCATTTTATTGAACTCAAAATAGACGGTACCGAATTATCAATTGATCGTGAATTTGAAATTGAAGTAATCATCAAACGAGAGGCTCCGTATTTGCAGAAGAATAATGGCGATACGCCGCGATTTATCCTTGAGCAGAGCGCAGATACGGCAGAGCTGATACAGAGCAGTGCAATCCCCGAACGAGACGGCCTGCATTTGCGCTATCGGTATCGGTTTAACAAAACAGGCAGGTTCCGCTTCGAACCGGAGCTGCAATGGAAACGGCAAACGGTCGAGCTGACACCGCTGGATATAACCGTACACCGGCCGCGGCTTTCGGAGCATACGCCGTTTGTGTGGACGCTGTATTCTGTAAGCGGTCTGCCGGTTGCGGACGGCGCAGCCCTTGAACAAGGTACGGAA
>CAUVKE010000163.1:0-4017 GCA_963552415.1 uncultured Treponema sp. | reverse complement strand
TGTAAATTTGAAATGAGTATTGCACTTTTACCGGTTTCAGTCAAGAAAATGACGCAAGGCAAACACGTCGGACTACCTTTCTGACAACTCCGCAGCAGGGCAGCCGCACCCTTGTTTTTTCCCTAAAAAAAAGATAGATTGGCGTATCTCATGTGAAAATCATTAAGGAAAGTCTATGCCGCATCTTTATATCCCCGAACACTACCGGCCGGTTTTGACCGGTAAAGAAACGGAACAGGCTATCGTCCGGATCAAAAACTTTTTTCAGCTCACTTTATCGACCCGTTTGAACTTAACCCGCGTTACGGCGCCGCTCTTTGTTCCCAGAGGAAAGGGCTTGAACGATGATCTGAACGGTACGGAGCGGGCAGTGCATTTTCCGGTAAAGGATATGAACGAGCAGGAGCTTGAGATTGTACACTCGCTTGCAAAGTGGAAGCGAGTCAAAATAGCGGAAATGGGATTACAGTCCGGCTTCGGTATTTATACGGATATGAATGCGATCCGAGCTGATGAGGAACTTGATAATATTCATTCGCTGTATGTCGATCAGTGGGATTGGGAACTCGCGATGGAGGAGTTCGACCGAACGCTCGATTTTCTGAAGGCAACTGTAGAAAAAATATACGATTGCTTAAAGTGTACCGAGTTTTTTATCTATGATAACTATTCGGCAATCGAGCCGATCCTGCCAAAGCATATCACCTTTATCCATGCAGAAGACCTCTATGCGCAGTATCCCAATCTTTCCGGAAAGGAACGGGAACGGAAGTGCGCTCAACAGTATGGCGCTGTCTTCTTAATCGGTATCGGCGCACCGCTCGCAAACGGAGCCCCGCACGACGGACGGGCGCCCGACTATGACGACTGGATTACCGCAACCGGCAGCGGACGGCACGGATTAAACGGAGACTTGTTGGTATGGAATCCCGTGTTGCAGGATGTGCTTGAACTCTCGTCGATGGGAATCAGGGTAAGTCCTCAAACGATGAGGGAACAGCTTGCCGCCCGCAACTGCATGGAACGGGCATCGCTGTTTTTTCATACCAAGCTGCTGAACGGAGAGCTGCCCCAAACCATCGGCGGAGGAATCGGGCAGTCGCGGCTCTGTATGTTCTTTTTGCGGAAAGCCCATATCGGTGAAACGCAGGTTTCGGTATGGCCCGACGATATGCGGGCGCAGTGTGCGGGACGGAACATTTCATTATTATAGAGACATATATAGAACATATTTCAAAAGTCGATTTGTTTTGAGATATGTCTTTGCGTCACATACGGATGAATGAATTTATCGGGAGGCATTACAATGGACATTCGGCATTCGGTCGCTGCGTTTTTTGGACGGCATAATTTTGATGCGGAAGGCCCCACGGTCAATACGGTTATCGATACTCTGCTGTATGACATGGAAGAAGGGCTGAAACGGGATCCGAGCATTCCCGTCGGTACGGGGCCGGCTCTGGATATGATCCCTACGTGGTTTATGCCGCCTCAGCAGCCGCCCAAGAATACTTCGGTTATTGTTATCGATGCGGGCGGAACCAATTTCCGCTCATGCTTAGTTACCTTTGACGAAAACAGCGTCCCGTCTATCAGTCAGCTTGAGCGGAAGCCGATGCCGGCAACCGATCGGGAATACTCCAAAGCGGAGTTTTTTGCCACCATCGCCGCTTATTTAGACCATCTAAAAAACGCTGCGGATTCTATCGCGTTTTGCTTTTCGTATGCGATGAAAATTACTCCGGCAGGCGACGGCGAAGTGCTGCAATTCTCTAAGGAAATCAAAGCGCCCGAGGTAATCGGTTCATTAGTCGGTCAAAATCTGGAGGCGGCGCTGATGCAGCGGGGCTGGAATAAGCTGAAACGCATTGTGCTGTTAAACGATACGGTTGCAGCGCTCCTCGCAGGGGCATCAACCGCTGTCGGCGGGAAAAAATACGATTCGTATGTAGGCTTTATCCTCGGAACCGGAATGAACGCTGCCTATATCGAATATCAGAATATTCCGAAAATTGCGTCGAACAGCGCCGGTACGGTCGCCTTGCCCGCGCAGATTGTCGTCTGCGAGTCGGGGAAGTCGAACAAACAGCCGCGCAGCGATTTTGACGAAGCGTTTGCAAAAAAGACCGACCAGCCGCAGATGTTTTGGTTTGAGAAAATGTGCTCGGGCGCCTACCTCGGATCGGTTGCTTCGGTGATAATACGGGCAGCCGCTGCGGATAACCTTTTTTCCGCCGGCGTTAAAAAAGCGTTTGCTTCCATTGCCGACCTTCCGCTCATTGACGTAAACCGCTTTTTGCAAGCGCCGTATTCCGATCAAACCCCGCTCGGACAGCTGTTAGCAGGCGGCACGGAAGAAGACCGCGAGGTTCTCTGCCGGATATTGGATGCGCTGATTATGCGCACGGCACGGCTTGCTGCGGGGAATATTGCGGCGGCTGTCATTAAAACAGGCAAGGGAAAAAATCCTGCGCTGCCGGTTTGTATCCTTTCAGAGGGTACAACGTTTTTAAAAACGTACCGGTTGCATGATGCCGTCATCGCGCACCTCTATCGGGCGCTGACACAAAAACGCGGCATTTATTTTGATGTGGTGTCCCTCGACAACGCAATTACGTTCGGCACCGCCATCGCGGGTACGATTTAACAATGTAGCGCACCTCTATTCCGAAGGATGCGAAGCAAATCTAACCGAGTTTTTAGAGGTGCGCTGTAACAATGTAACGGAGGTTTAACGAAACTCACATGGCGGAGCTTTTTTATCTGGCAAAAATCGGAGAAATCAATCTTAAAAAGGGGAACCTAAAGGATTTTGAGCGGCGGCTTGCGCAAAACTTCAGAAGCTATTTTGACGGAGCAGTACCGAACGTACAGGTACGCGCCGGACGGATGTATGTACGGGCTGATGAGGCCTTGCAGCCGCGGGTAGAAGCGGCTCTAAATCACCTTTTCGGTATTACGAGCTGGGCGCAAGCAAAACCAGCGGACAAAACGCTCGAAGCTATTTCCGAAACGGCTGTTGCCGAAGCCAAGGCATTGCAGGCGCAAGGCGCACGCACCTTTAAAATTGAAGCCCGCCGCGCCGATAAACAATTCCCCCTTACTTCCTATGACATTGCACGGGAAGTAGGAGGCGCCATCCATACGGCGGGGATTTTAACCGTCGATGTGCATAATCCCGATGCGGTTATCAGCATTGAGGTGCGCGAAAAGCAAGCGTTCATTTACGGCGTTGAACATACCGGCAGGAGGGGCCTCCCCTGCGGCTGTTCGGGGCGGGCGCTGTTGCTGCTTTCGGGCGGAATCGACTCCCCCGTTGCAGGATATAAAATGCTCTTCCGCGGTATGAAAGTCGATTACGTGTATTTTCATTCCCATCCGTATACGTCGCCGGAAGCTCAGCAAAAGGTGGAAACCTTAGCCGGTATTTTAGCCCGCTACGGGCTCGGCGGATACATGACCGTCGTATCGTTTACCAAGGTACAGCAGCACCTCAAGCGGACGGTGCCGGAACCCTATTTGACGCTCCTGCTCCGTATGTGTATGATGCACACGGCCGAAATGCTTGCCGAAAAGGTCAATGCACAGTGTTTGGTTACGGGAGAAAGCCTTGCGCAGGTGGCAAGTCAAACAATCGAAAACCTTACGATTACCGGCAGCTGCGCAACACTCCCGATTCTGCGTCCGCTTATCGGCATGGACAAGGAAGAAATCATACGGTATGCGGTTGATATCGGTACCTATCAAACTTCCATACTGCCGTATGAAGATTGTTGTGTACTGTTTTCGCCTAAGCATCCGGTACTGCATACACGGCAAAAAGATGCCGAAGATATCTATGCGCGTATAGACATAGAGCCGTTGCTTATGGAAGCCTTCGAGCAGCGTGAAACAAAAAAAATCGAATGGGCGTTGTCATAAAAAAGGGCTTTATTCATAATGCATAAAAAGTTATTACCCGTCTTATATCTTTTTCTTTTTTCTACTTTTCAGTTGATTGGAATGAGCGCTGATGAA
>CAUVKE010000162.1:0-4028 GCA_963552415.1 uncultured Treponema sp. | reverse complement strand
GCGCATCGTGGCACAGGTCTTCGGCTGCATCCTCTTCCCGTACAACATTATAGGCGACCTTATACAGAGCCGGTACCGCCGCATCATAAATGGTTTTAAAATCCTTATTGGAAAGCGCATCTAACGGCGCTACTTCATCAAACAACTTAGTCTCCCAAAGGTTACATTTTCCGCCACAGCGTTCCGTTCGCCGTATCTTCCAAAGCGATTCCGCGCTCTTTCAGTAACTTACGGATTTCATCCGCCCGTTTGAAGTCCTTATTCTTTTTGGCCTCCGTCCGTTCGGCAACCAAGCGTTCGATTTCCTCTGCATTATCGACCGATTCGGTACCGGTATGAAGCGCCGCTGCTTCTTCTATCAAATGTAATGCAAGTACCGTATCGAAAATACGAATTAACATAATGGCTTCACGTGCTTCAAGCTCTTTATCTTTAACTGTTTGTTGCAGCACAGAAAGGGCACGCGGTGTTGAAATATCTTCTCCAAGCGCCTGTACAAAGTCCGCCACATAGCCCCGCGCCTTTTCAGTATTGAGCAGCGACATTGCCTGTTCGGCTGTCAGACTGCCCGCAGGAAAATCGGTGAGCGTTTTTGCTTCAGCCAGCAAGTTGGCAATCCGCTGCTCAAGATTTTTACGCGCATTTTTCGCAGTATCCATCGCTTCCCACGAAAAGGTGAGCTGACTGCGGTAATGCCCGCCCAATAATAGGAAACGGTAATCGAGCGGTGCATACCCCGCCTCAATCACCTTATCCAAGGTGATAAAATCACCGGTAGACTTAGACATCTTCCCCTTATTCATCACCAAAAATTCGTTATGAAGCCAATATTTTACCCATTTTTTGCCGGTTGCCCCCTCCGACTGAGCTATCTCGTTCGTATGGTGTATACGGATGTGGTCGATACCGCCCGTGTGAATATCGAACTGCTCGCCTAAATACTTCATGCTCATTGCGGAACACTCGATATGCCAGCCGGGGTATCCCCTACCCCATGGGGAATCCCACACTAAAGCCTGATTTTCGAACTTACTCTTGGTGAACCAGAGCACGAAATCATGCGGATTCCGCTTATTTTCATCCACTTCGATACGTGCACCAGCCTTGAGATCTTCGAGGTTTATCGAGGCGAGTTCTCCGTATTTGGGAAAGGTCGTAATATCATAGTAGAGGTTTCCGCCTGCAGAATACGTGTGCCCATTCGTCTCGATCCGTTTAATCAGTTCTATCATATCGGATACATGGTCGGTAGCCTTGCATACGACATCGGGACGGCGAATGTTAAGCCGTTCGGTATCCTTAAAGAATGCTTGGGTATAGAAATCGGCAATCTCCAACACACTCTGACCGCGTTCCTTCGCCGTCTTAACCATCTTATCTTCACCGTCATCGGCATCTCCCGAAAGGTGTCCGATATCGGTTATGTTCATCACATGGGTTACCGGATATCCTAAAAAACGCAGCAGGCGTAACAGTGTATCTTGGAATACATACGCTCGTAAGTTGCCGATATGCGCATAGTTATATACGGTCGGCCCGCAGCCGTAGAATCCTACTTTCTTTTGATCGATAGGTACAAAATCTTCTATCCTATGCCCCAATGTGTTATATATGCGTAAACTCATAAAAATCTCCTGTATGATAACCAATTGGTATTTTTCTTGCCATTTCTGAAAATACATTTTCCGTAAGCCTTTTGAAAATAGACGGTGTAGATGCTAGGAGCCTAGTCGAAATAAAGCGGAGGCGTATCTATGATACGTTGAGCATTTATTTCGGCGTAGCGACAACGCAGATGCGCCGTATATTTTCAAAAGACAAGTCTTTTATAAATACTGCCAATAGTATATAGTGTTTTAGTATGTTTAATCTAGGAGAAAAAGAGAAAAAAAATAGCTTTCCGGTTAAAATCCGTGATATAATACAAAGAAATGTCAAATTAAGTCCATTTACGAGTTTCAAAATCGGTGGAAATGCCGATATATATATTACGCCTTCATCGCCGGAGGAATTAGAGGCTGCGCTGATATTCATTCAAGAAGAGCGCATACCGGCAATATTATTAGGAGGAGGCAGCAACCTGTTAATTCCTGATGAAGGAATACGGGGAGCCGTTATCCATACCTGCAGATTAAACAAAATACTGCCGGTGAAATCTGCGGGAGACCGGTTTGTTCAAGCAGAAGCCGGAGCGCTGATGCAGGATCTAACGGAATTCTGCGCGGAGCACGGCATTACGGGGTTGGAAGATTTTGCAGGGCTTCCCGGAACGGTAGGAGGTGCCGTCTTTATGAATGCCCGCTGTTACGAAAAATCGATTTCCGATGTATTAGTTTCCGTATCGGCGTTGCGTTTTTCTGAAAAAAACTGCACAATAAAAGAGTACGAATACCGCCAAGAAGACTGGGGCTATAAACGCTCACCGTTTCAGCCTCAAAATAAACGGTACGCAGAACTGAATGAAAGCCGGACGGTGATCCTTTCCGCAACATTCCGCGTTGAGCAGGGAGATGCAATGCTCATCCGTAAAACAATGGAGAATCGTATTGCGGATAGGGAGTACAAGGGGCATTTTAAGCTCCCTTCGGCAGGCAGCATCTTTAAAAATAATCATGCGTTCGGGAAACCGTCCGGTCAGCTGATAGATGAAGCCGGTTTACGCGGACTGCAAATAGGAGGCGCCCAAGTAGCGCCGTGGCATGGAAATTTTATTGTGAATACCGGTTCCGCAACTGCACGGGAGATTGCGGAGCTGATTGAGGCAATTCAAAAACGGGTGAAAGATAAAACCGGATTTGAACTTGAACCGGAGATTATTTTTGCCGGATAAAGGGGCTTACGCATATTGCGACGGACTGATATTATGATGATAAGCAGAAAAATAAGAGGGTAATAAAGTGCTTCAACTATCTTTTGTAAATTTTAAACGTGGGTCTTATATCCTCATTGAAGGGAAATCCGATACCGACCGCTTTTATATTATCCAAAGCGGTCAGGTACAAATTGCAAAACAAAAAGAAGTTGTAGCGGAAGAAGAGGGAAATCTCCTCGGGCCGGGCGACTTTTTAGGAGTTATTGCCTGTATGGCGCACCATAGTCAAATTGAAACGGCTATTGCGGTTTCCGATGTCGTGTTGATCGCCGTACACTATGCGCAGTTTCCCGAGCTGATCGAAAAAAACACTCCGATTGCAATGAAGATTATCTATTCTTTTAGTAAAAAGATGCGGTATTTGGACGAAGCGCTTACCCGAATTACCCTGAAGCGGAATATCGAGACCGATATTTCCCATCTTTTTACCATTGGCGAATATTACTTGAGAATGTCAAAGTTTGAACTGGCACTGTACGCTTATTACCATTATCTAAAAGAAAAACCGGACGGACAATATGCCGAAACAGCGCGGAAGCGCTTTATGGCGATAAAGTCGACCGGCGTAAAAGCACCGATTGAAATGCTCGAACCGGACACTAAGCAGATGGTGCGGGTGTATAATCGCGAATCGATGATTTTCTGTGAATGCCAGTCCGGAGCGGAACTGTACATCATCCAAAAAGGCCGTGTCAAAATCTCCAAGATTGTAGATAACAGCGAGGTATTGCTTGCCGTCCTCAGAGAAGGAGATATGTTCGGAGAGATGGCGTTACTTGAAAACAAGCCGCGTTCGGCCACAGCTATTACCGCAGCGGAAGAATGCCAGCTTTTAGCAATAAACCGGCAAAACTTTAACCAAATGGTTTCAACCCAGCCTCAACTGATTGCCCGGCTGACCACTACCCTCGCCGACCGTATTTGGGCGATGTACAAACAGTTGGCAAATACGTTAATTCCCGTACCGATTGAAAAAATGTACGATATGCTGAGCATTCAACTTGAAAAACTGCGGATACAGCCCAGTGCAGGCAAACAGCATACGTTCTTATTCGGCCCTGCGGAGCTTGCAAAGATGTGCAGCATTCCAAAAGAACAGGTTGCACAAGCTATTGCAGAGTTTTTAATGACACCGATCGTACGTAGTACTGACGAC
>CAUVKE010000161.1:0-4034 GCA_963552415.1 uncultured Treponema sp. | reverse complement strand
CAATCTTTTTCAGATAATTGTGTTTCATATTGTTGAGATCAAATAGAGAACATATCCGCTTTTTTAAACAAACAATTCAGCTGCGCCGTACGTAGAGAAAAAGTATCGCGACCGGGAAATATAAGCAAAAGAATATCCTTCCCTATTACAAGCTGGGATTTCATTTGCCGATATACTTCTTTAGATAAACGGCGCGCTTTATTTCTTTGTACGGCAGATCCGTAATGTCGTTTAAATGTACAAACAAAACGATTATATGGTAATTTATTCGGTAAAACGAACAACTTTGCGCCGTCGCAGCTATAGCGGTGTCCCATTTTAAACATAATCCGTATCCGCGCGGCGCCGCAAAGACGCTCTTCTTTAGGTAAACAAGAGCGCTCCATGTGTTAAAACTCTTAGTAACTCTTTTTTTCGTCGGACACTGAAAGCTTATAGCGTCCTTTTGCACGGCGGCTCTTTAAAACAGCACGTCCTCCGCGTGTTGCCATACGCGCACGAAACCCATGACGGCGCAAACGTTTTGTTCTGCTCGGTTGAAATGTCCGTTTCATAAAACTAGACTCCTTCTATATATAGTTATCAGGCGTATCACCCGCCTAAAAGATCTCGGGATAACGAGGAAAGCAAGCTTTCAGCAAACTTTTCTCAATATACTAGACAGAGGACTATACTATACCAGTGTAAAAAAGTCAATTGACGGGAATAGGCTTGTATACCATTCGGATAACGCCCCTACTCCATCCCTTCCTTCAACTCGCGTAACAGCGCATCGCTTTTCATAAACGACTGGCGCAGCAGCTCCAGCAATTCCTCCGTGGTGTGCGTCACTTCTTCTTCCTTTATATACGGATTTTTTATATCCAGGTTATAGCCGTTGTTTTTTAAGGTTTCAATGCCGACTTTCCAAGCACAGTCGGTTTCCTTACGGCTATTCCACCACGCTTTCAGCGGCTCAAACTCAGTCTTTTGGATAGGCTTTGTTTTAGAATATGATTTTTGTCCCTCCGGCAGTTTATGTTCCCAATACCATATTTCCTTCGTTGGTTCCCCCTTTGTAAAAAACAGCAGGTTCGTTGCAACAGACGCATACGGCTGAAACACGGAATTAGGCAGGCGCACAACCGTATGCACATTACACTGCGTTAAAAACTCCTGCCGGATTCTCTGCTTTACACCATCCCCGGTAAGCGCCCCATCCGGCAGCACAATCGCAGCGCGTCCACCTTTTTTAAGCAAGCGGATCATCAACAGCAAAAACAAATCTGCGCTTTCCGTTGTGCGGAACTGAGCCGGATAGTTTGTTTCAACCCCATCGCTGACACTTGCACCGAACGGCGGATTTGCAAGAATCACATCAACGCGATCTCGTTCCGTAATGCTCGTGTATTCGCGGTTTAAGCTGTCCCCATTCATCACATTCGGTACTTCAATATCATGCAAAATCAGATTCGTAACGCAGAGCATAAACGGAAGCGGCTTAAGCTCATGACCGCGTATCGTTTCTTCCAGCACCTTCAAATCTTCAACGGAATGAACATCCTGCGCACGGATATTTTCGATTGCGCTTGTTAAAAAGCCGCCGGTACCGCATGCAGGATCCATACCCTTTTCTCCAAGCCGCGGATTTATCAGCTCCGTCATTATTTCCGTTACAGCACGCGGAGTGTAAAACTCTCCATAGTTCCCCGAACTCTGTAAATCGCGCAACAAACTTTCGTAAATATCTCCAAACAGATGCCGGTCTTCGCTTGCATTAAAATTAATTTCATTCAGCTTATTCACCACCTGCCGGATAATTGTGCCGTTTTTCATATAGTTGTTCGTCCCCGCAAAAATATCACGAAGCAAAACCGCACGTTTATTTCCCGTCGAAACATCAAGATTTTGCAGTCCGGGGAACAATACCGTATCGACAAAATCTTTCATTTCATCCCCGGTAATCCCTTCGCCGTCAGCCGCCCAGCTCCGCCACTTCAATTCTTCCGGCATCACCGAAACATACTCATCATGCAAAAGTTCAAGCTCCGCTTCTTTGTCATCAAGAATTTTAAGCATAACCATCCACCCCAGCTGTTCAATGCGCTGCGCATCCCCCGAAACTCCCGGGTCTTTCCGCATAATATTTTGCAACGTTTTTATAATTCCACCAATATTCGGCATATATACTCCTGTTATTTTTTTCATTTGGGCGTTCCCGCCGCAAGCGGCGGTCGGGCTTTCCGGGGTTACGCTATCGCTTCACTCTTGCTGCGCAAGAACGCTACGCGCCCCTACAATCCCTAACGCTGTTCACCGTTTGACCTCCATGTCAAACGGTGAACGCGAGTGTTTTGCAAAAGCAAAAAACATCGCTACTGCTTGGAACGAGCGGCATCCATGTCGCTACTGAGTGTGCATCCTTGTACAACAAGTTTTTCTAACGAAAAACTTGCTACTGAGTGGAAACACCGCCATCCATGGCACCCGCTGGACACGAGTTTTGACTCATCTCCGCTACGGATGGCAGTCGTATTCAGAGAAACGACGTTTGACGAAATTTTTATTTTTATCAAACTCGCAAGTCAATTTACAACATTGATATTGCAAATTGACGAACCATCACTACTGCTTGAAATCACGGGCATCCTTGTCAATTCCTTGACGCGAGTTTTCCCTTAAGTCGTGTCCGACTTGAGGGAAAGGCTTCATCACTATTAATTTTTATTTATTTCTATAATTCTTTCATCAATCCCATTTACTAATTTGATTTTTAAATATTGAGACTTATTTTGTAAAAGATATCTCATAATAATAATGCTTTCTTTATCCTGGTGTATTGCATTTCTTTCATCATATAATACCGGAATATTTGTCTTAATTTCTTCTTCTGTAAATGAAAAATTTGTATGAATAATCGACAATGATAAATAAAATAATCTTACCCAAGTTCGTTGTAAATTACTAAACTCCCAAGAATTTTGTATCATGATGATCTCCCTCGAACATTTTTTTAGTTCTAAAAGAAAACTTTGTCTGGTTTTATATTGAATAGCATAATTATAAGTAAATAACTCTAAAAAACCTGTATAGAAATTAATTGGAGAATAGTTTTTTACTTCATGTTTAAAAAAATTACTTTCAATTTCATTAACTATTTCAAAATCACTGTCTAATCTATGAGTATTAAAACCAAAAGAAAAAGCTTTAGTAGCACGTTCATCAAAAGATACATGAGCTAAATAAAATGGTAAAAAATCACTTCGTTTTGTTAAAAGCCATCCAAATAAATAATTATATGATTGAAAATATTGTAAACGCAAACTTTCTATATAATTTGAAAATGACAGTGTTTTGTTTTCAAATAGTAAAGTTAAATATTCTGTATAATCATCTATTTTTGATAAACCGTTATTATGTGTTAATTGCTTTTCAATTTCATCAAAAAAGTATTTTACAGAACGAATTATTAAATAACTATTTGAACTTTTAATAATTTTTTGAAATGATAAAATTATATTGATATTTGACAAAAGAATTTCAATTTTTTCAAAAATTGTTTCTTGTAATAAGAAAGACACAACATAATCAGAATCCAGATAAAAAAGAAAATTAATAATGATTTTCCATGAACATTCAATACTATCAAACATTCTCGAATGGTACTTTAGATTATCCATAATTCCAATTACCTTACAATAATCTTTATTTTCTTTTGCCTCTGTAAATACGTTAAACATTTTTTTATCACTATACGGAGCATCTTTAGGTACGTTTATTTTAATGACTAAAGAATTTAGTAAGGATAATATTTTTTTCTTGAAATCTGTCGATATTTTATCAATATGTAATAAGCTATAATCTTGCGAAAAGAAATCAAGGATAACTATGGATACTAAAAGTTTATCTACAGACTTCTCTTCAATCGATTCATTAAAATAAATTATAGAAATGAAAATACATTCTTTTATCCTGTCTATCTTCTTATTTTTCAATGAAAAGTCTTTTTTTCTGTAAAGAGTAGTATATTCAAATAAAATATCCATAATAGAATT
>CAUVKE010000160.1:0-4052 GCA_963552415.1 uncultured Treponema sp. | reverse complement strand
CCGATGTAGCAAAATATTGCCCCAACGGTTTTGCCGCTCTTACCTACAACGATTCGATAGCATTGTTTGCTACCGGACAGGCTGCTATGTGGGTAGACGGTTCATGGAGTGCCGAAGCCTTTAAGGACGTTAGTTTTGATTGGGGAACGTTTGCACCGCCCGCTCCGGCCGGTCAAAAAGCAGCTATTTGTTTCCATCCAGACACGGGTATGGCGTATAATAAGGCAAGCAAGCATGTTCAGGAATGTAAAGACTTTTTAGCATGGCTTTGCACGGTACAAGGCGCAACCGTTTGTGCCGAATTTATGCCCACCGGATTCTTCCCGATGATTAATGCTCCTATCAAAATTAAAGACGCACATGCGAACGAAATCCTTGGCCTTACGGCAGGAAAGCTGCAGGATGCGCGCTTTGTATGGGAACGCTTTATGGACGGCGACCCCAGCGGCTATGTGCTGATGAATCAGGGCGTTATCGCCGTTATGAAGGGTGAAAAAACCGCTAAGCAGGCTGCCGATGCGCTTGCCGCAGGCGTTGCAAAGTGGTATAAACCATAGGGCATCTCTAAAAACTCGGTTAGATTTTGTATCTATATATAAACAGGGACGGGGTTAAAAGAATCGACTGTCGAGACATTCCCTCCCTGTTTATTTTGTTTTGAGCAACGGAGTTGTGAATATGCATATTAAAAAAAGTGACAAGTACGGCTGGCTTCTTTATCTTTTGCCTGCTTTTATCGTGTACACTGTCTTTATGGCTTTTCCGCTGGCGGATTCAATCAGACTTAGCTTTTTTTCCGGTTCCTCGGCAGCCGGTAAAAATATCTTTGTCGGTTTGGATAATTATAAAGCGCTCTTTGGTGATGCCGACAATGCCCGCCGATACTGGGGTGCATTCGGTAATACATGGTATTTTTTCTTTATTCACATGCTGGTTCAAAACGTTTTGGGATTGACGTTTTCGCTCATGCTCACCGCGAAGGGTATGAAGCGGGCACATTTTTATCAAACGATTATTTTCATTCCGGTTACACTTGCCATTTTGGTTACCGGTTATTTATGGAAACTGATACTCAATCCCCAATGGGGAGCGCTGCCGCTTATGTTAAAAAATCTCGGTTTGGAAACACTGATAAAACCGTGGCTCGGTGAGCAGCAATATGCCCTGACGGCTCTTTCTTTGGTATCGTCATGGCAGTGGGTGGGTATTCCCGCTATGATGATTTTAGCCGGCTTACAGACCATTCCGGATGATTTATTGGAGGCTGCCGATATCGCAGGCTGCAACGGTTGGCAAAAAATTCGATATATAAAACTCCCATTAATAAAACCGGTACTCGGTATGGTTGCTATCTTAACATTCGTAAATAACTTCAATGCGTTCGACGTCGTTTTTGCGATGGAAAACGTAAACGGTGCGCCGCAATATGCAACCGATCTAATCGGTACGCTTTTTTACCGCGTAGGAATTGCAGGACAGCATCCGGTTGGGATTCCGAATCCCGGTATGGGAGCCGCAATTGCAACGGTAACATTTATTATGCTGATGATCGGGGTCGGCATTATGTTACGCTTAACGCAAGGCGATAAGAATTAATTTAACAAGGAAAATACGATGAAGGCTTCGATTTCACGAGACAGAATGCATCTCGGTTCTCATATCGTACTTATTTTTTGGACGTTTTTAGTGCTTTTCCCTTTGTGGACGATGGTTGTCAATTCGTTTAAGTTTAAATTCGACATTTATACCGACCCTTTCGGATTACCTAAAAAATGGAATTTTGAAAGTTACGCATCAGTTATAACGGACGGTGACTTCTTTTTATATTTCCGCAATAGCTTATTTGTAACGCTCGGTTCGATTTTTCTTGTGTTATTATTCGGTGCTATGGCATCTTACGCGTTGGTAAATTGGAAACATAAGGGCTCTCGCTTTTTATACCTGTTTTTTATTGCAGGAATGATGCTTCCGATTAAAATCGGCAGTATCCGTCTTTTGCAGCTTATTAAAGGATTGGGACTTTTGAATACTTTATGGGGGCTGTTCCCCGTATATACGGCAATGGGATTACCGATAGCCGTATTTGTCTTAACGGAATTTATCCGCCAAATTCCAACCGAACTGACCGAGGCTGCGGTTATTGACGGCGCGACACGGAACAAAGTTTTCACCATTATTATCCTGCCGCTTTTGCGCCCCGCGCTTGCAACCGTCGCCATCTATAACCTTATTCCGTTCTGGAATGACTTGTGGTTCCCGCTTATCTTTATCAACAACGATGCACACAAGACGCTGCTGCTCGGCGTAACACGCTTGTTCGGGCAGTATATGACCGATTGGTCCCGGATTTTAGCAGTGCTCACTCTATCGGCCATTCCCGTTTTGGTTCTCTATCTTACGATGTCTAAAAACTTTATTAGAGGCTTGACCGCAGGAGCTGTAAAAGGATAGCACGAGAACCGGCAGTCCCCCTGCCGCACCAAAATCAAAATGCGATATTTGTCTTACTCTGCGTCGTCTTTTTTGATAATGCGTACCTTCCGCGCGGGTTTGGGTTTTGCGCTTGCGTTATGTTTATTGATGATTTTCTTTTTTTCTCCGCCGGCTGTTTCCGCGGAAATGTTCCGCTGTTTTTTCTCCCGTTTTTCTTTGAGCTGCTCTTTCCGCTTTTTTTCGATAAATTCAAGGCTTTCGTTCAGCCCCTGCAAAAAGGTTTGCATTTCATCCTGAAATACGACAATTGCATGGCGGTCAAAACCGGCGCCGTCGGTGTTTTTGCTTTCGACAATCTGCAAAAAAACATCACCCAGCCGATTTTCTTTCACATTAAAAAAATATGTCCGGTTTTCTACCGGAATTTGAGTGGTAAATAATTCTCCTCGAATTCCCATTCTTGTATCCTTCCCATAAATTCGACAGCCGAACAAAATATCAATTTTGGAGGCAGGCGAATTCGTGCGCGAAAAGCGCACCTTCCCTTAATTTTTTGCCGATACAGCCGCATCGGCTTTGCGTACCATATCTCCCTGCCACTGCACCAGATATTCTTCCGCTGCCCGATCATGTCCTTTGATGTCCGCCATAATGCGGAATACCGGTTCGGTACCTGAACCGCGCATCCAGATAAAGGCAATCGGAGTATGGCTTGCATTATAGAACTGCACTTTGAGACCGCCCTTTGCGGAAACCCCAAAATCCCTGAGATTTTCTGAGCAAACCGTTCCATTATACGCAAATACCTTACAGACTGCTATACCGAACCGGTCTTTCAGCAGCTGTTTTTTATCCGCCCATTCCTGCATAAAAATCTTTTGATAGGCCGATTTCAGTGCGATATGGTCGGTAGTATGGATATGCATCAGCGCCCGGGCTTCCTGCGTTGGGGTAGTCCAATAGCGGGGAAGCGTTGCAATAATACCCGCAAAGGTAAAGTCTTTCCGGCATTTTGCCGTTTGTCCCGACCGCTCGCACCAGATACGGAACGGACATGGGCGGTTCGGTTCATCTTTTATGAGCAGGAGCTTGCTGATTGCAAAGAGCGTATTAAGCGGATCACGTACGGCGGCGGGGTACGTAATATTCCCGCCGTTGGAACCTTCGCCGAGTATCCGCACTTTGTAACCGTACCGGCGCGCATCTTCCGCCCGATTCACTACATTGGCTTCGCCTACCTCCGCATAAAACACTTCCGCATCTAAGGCTTTTGCAATTTCGTTAATGCGGAGCGAAGTCGGCCCGTTGACGGTAACTGCGAGCGGCGCGCTGATGTTACCGCTGTAGTGCAGATAACTCAGTTCTGCAATAACCGACAGAGCAAAGACTTCCTGCGCTTCAAGAATCAGCGCTTTTTGCTGCGCCTCATCCCAGTAGATGATATTGCCGCGGTCTCCGTCGCAGTCGGGCATATAGCCGAACAAGGTGTTCTCCGCCTGTGCGGGATTGCTCCGGTGCAGTTCTTCGATCTTGACTGCACAGGTTGCAAGGTTTTCTCCTTCGGGAACAATACCGTGGACGATGTTTCCGGCTTTTTCCGCAATACCGACAAGCTGCAT
>CAUVKE010000159.1:0-4080 GCA_963552415.1 uncultured Treponema sp. | reverse complement strand
ACGGATGCGCTGTCAAAAAAAGCCGATACGTAGTTGACACTTTCATTGGTAAAAATAGCGGCCATATTTTTGAACAGTTGCCCCCAGTGTTCAGGCATTCCCATTGCGTTGTTAATAATCTCTTTTGAAGTCTTTGCAGAGTTAAGAACCACCATCCCGAAAGGAAGCATAAACAGTATAAAGAAAATAAAGGCAACGATACTTAGCGTCGGATGTTTTGTTTGGTTAATCGGCTTCATTACATTTCTACCTCTTTACGTTTGTTGACGGACACTTGAATTGCGGAAATAACGGCGAGGACGGCAAAGAGAATAACCGCTTTTGCCTGCGCTTCCGCCATCCGGTTTGCGGTTGCCGTGTCAAAAATATTCATAGCTAAAAGCTGACTGGCTTTAATCGGTGTACCGAGGAACCGCGTTGCAGGCCCTCCGCTGGTCAATGTAAAGTTCATATCAAATTGTTTAAATGAAGAGGTCAGCGTCAAAAATAATGAGATAGTAAACGCGTTTGCCATCATCGGAATGATGATATGGAAAATACGCCGCATATAATTGGCGCCATCTATTTGCGCCGCTTCCAATAGTGAACCGGGAATGCTCTGAATAGCGGCAATAAAAATGAGCATGATATAACCGGAATACTGCCACACATTGACCGCCGACATAGTCCAAATAACGGTAGCGGGGCGGCTTAACAGTGATGATTGCAAAAAGTCAATCGCAAATGCGTTACCGAAGGCGACAACTGCATTGTTAAATATGAATTGCCAAATATAGCCGAGAACTATGCCTCCGATCAGATAGGGAATAAAAAAGCCGATGCGATAGAAATTTTTGAACCGGATATTCGATGTTACAAACAATGCCAGTATAAAACTTACCACATTGACGAGTATCAGATTAATAACTGTATACAGTACGGTGATTAAAAACGAGTACATAAAATCGGGAGCGGTGAAAATCGTTTTAAAATGAGTAAACCCTACAAATTTTACCGTATCGCGGACACCATTCCAATCGGTCATTGAATAATACACGCCGAATCCGAACGGAATGATGATAATCATCACAAAGGCAAAGAGGCACGGCAAACAAAATAGGGCATTAACGATAGGTTTTTCTTTCATAGGATATTCTCATACTTACCGAAACGCCGGTTTGTCTATAGGGCATCTTTAAAAAACTCCGGTTAGGTGTTTAGAGAGTCCCTATCGCGATTACTGCATGGATAAACCGGCGCCGCATTGCTACGGTAATCCGTTACATGTTGGGAAGCGACATAATCGCTTTTTTCATATCTGCAACGAATTGATCAAAATTATCTGGATTTTGAGCGAATAGATCGAAAATCGGGCCGAATACGTTCTGTCCGGCGCCGTCGGGCATCATTCCGAAGAATACGCCGTAATTGCCGCCTCTCGCATTTGCCGCCATTAAAGCGCGGCTCAGTTTCCCCTCGGGCTGGAGCTTTACCGATTTAAATGCGGGGATCATACCGGCAGCTTCTACCATGTATTTATGTCCTTCCGGCGTTCCGGCAATAGAAGCTAAGAACGCTTTTGCGGCAGCGGCATTCGGACTTTTTGCATTTACGCAATAGAAACTGGGGGCAAAGACATACAGTCCTTTTTCTTCGGCGTCAAGAAAAGCATGAGGTGCGTAGCCCATTTCGAAAGAAGCTCCGAGCTGCTTTAAGTTGGGATCAACCCAGTTACCCTGATGCAGGAATGCAGTTTTTCCCTGAGCGAATGCCGCAACCTGCTCGTCATAACTGCCGTTTTGAAGAATTTTTTTGTCGGCATATTTGAACAAAAGCTGTACATACTTTGCGTATTGTATAAAACGGGCTTCGTCAACCTTGCCCTTCAAACCGGCTTGAATAACGGAGGTATCGTCCGCAGCTAAGCCGCCGCCCCAATAACACGAGAAGTTATGGAGCGCAATTGACCACCACATATTTCCGGCAACGGAGGCAGCCATAGAAACAACCGCATTCAACCCCAGTTCGGCTTTTTTGGAATCAAGCAGTTTAAACGCTTTTTCATACGCCTTGCGTGTAGTCAGCGTGGAAGGATCGATACCGGCTTTCTTTAAAATTTCGGCATTGTATGCCAACCCGAATCCTTCAACCGCAACAGGAAAGCCGTACACTTTCCCGTTTTGCTTGAATGCAACATCGGTGTCTTTTACCCACGGCTGATCACTTAAATCCGCAATATAATCTTTCCACGTATTATATTCGCCTTGTCCGGTAATAACAAAAATATCGGGCATCTGCCCCGATTGCAGTTTTGCTTTTAACGCTCCGGCGTAGTCACCGCCGCCTCCGAACGTTTCAACTTTTACGGGGCTTTCGGGATGAGCTGCGGAATACGCCGCCGCATACGCATCGATCGCGTCCTTAATTTCAACTTTGATTTGAAACATTTTTACCGTTCCGGATTTCTTTCCGTCTTGGGCGCCTCCCATAGAAAAGGCAAGAGAAGCCGTCATACCACAGACGGCTAGAATCGCAAATACTTTCTTCATAGAAATTCCTCCTCAAGAATTATACCGCACTAAACCGCATCCGCGCGGTGCATGAGTGCATAGCTATATATAAGAATAAACGATAAAATAATATCTGTCAAGAAAATATTACAAGCGGCCAGGGCTGTGTTGCAGCGCACGGCTAAAAGAGCGCCGCGCATCTTTAATCTAAAAAGCTCCGAACGAGCAACGAAGCAGATGCGCTATCTATTTTCAAAATCTCCCGGTAAGGCTTTAGTAATAAACCGCGGCTTTACAATCGAAAGGATGGTCGGTAGTACCGTTAAACTTGCAAAAGAACTGGTACCCATCACCAATGCAATCAACAGGCCGAGTTCGGACAGCATATTAAATTTTGAAAGCATCAAAACGGCAAAGCCCGCACCGACGGACACCGCATTAAATAGGATTGCCTTACCCGAACCGTAGAAAGTATGGATAAGGAAATTCCGCTCGTCGCGCCGTTTGGTATACTCATGGTGATAGGCGGCCAAATAGTGGATGGTATAATCGATACCGATACCGATTGCAAAACTGGCCACCATCGCCGTACCGATATTGAGCTTTATACCGACAATACCCATAAACCCGAAGTTCAGTGCAACGGAAATCATCAGCGGGATAATTCCGATAATACCGGCAATAATCGATCGGTAATAGAACGCTAAGATAATGAAAACAATGCCGAATGACACCGCCACGGAAATCAGCTGGGACTGTACCACAAGGGTATTCAACGATTGTTCGATAAACATCGAACCGTTCGGTTCTATGGATATGTCTTTGGGAAAATTGTCTTTCACATACGCCATAATCGCTTGCAATGCTTGTTCGCTGTCTTGTTGTCCGACTGTCCTGAGCTGAATATTTACTTTGAGTGTGGTCGGCGCATGCGTGTCGTCGATAAAATCCTGTACATTCCCCCCAAGAAGGAGGAGGTAGTTTTGAATAAGCGCAGTAAGTTCCTCCTGCGTTTTCTTTCCGTATTTTTTCGGATCCGTAGGAATTTCGTAGTAGGAAGCGCCCTTATAATTGACATCTTTTTTTAACGCGTCGACCAATTCGGTAGCGGAAACATATCTGCCGCGGCGGGCTGTTTGAGCCTCTGCCAGTTTTTCGATGATTTCGGAAAAAGTATATACCGGTTCTTTTTTCGTTTCAGTAGCTGCGTGCCCTCTTTTACCGGATGGCGAGCCGGACTGCTCCGCATCACTTTGCGGTTCGTCATCCCCTCCCCATGCGGCATCGAAATCCCCGAAGTCGCCGAAATCTCCAAAGTCCCCGAAATCGTCAGATGAATCTTCGTTTTCTTTTCCGGTAGGGTTCGTACCGTTTCGTGCCGCAGTTGTGATAGCTGCCAGTCCCGTTGCCGGAGCATCCGCATTATATACTTGATTGAATCGTTTGATGACGTCTGCCAGCGACGTAATCTTCCCCACTTCGGGGATATTTTCTTCTGCATACTCGGCAAGAGAATCGATTGCCTGCAACACATCGGGGCGGATAACATCCCCCTGTTTTTCTCCCTTTATAACTAAGTTCAGTAATTTTG
>CAUVKE010000158.1:0-4094 GCA_963552415.1 uncultured Treponema sp. | reverse complement strand
CCGTCGGGAAATCCGGCGGAGGGGCTGTCGGCGGAAGCCTTGCGTTTTTATACGTCTGTAGATTCCGACACAAAGGCGCTGCTCTTTCCTATTGCGGAATCGGTTACCGCCCCCTTTGCGCTCTACTATGATAAGGTCTACGCCTTGCTCGACTATTTCCGCGAGGGTGAGTACCGGTATTCGCTTCGTCCCGGGCAGGCTCCCGACGGCGATCAGCTCCGGTATTTTGTAACCGAGTCGAAAAAGGGCTATTGCTCGTACTTCGCCTTTGCGTACTGCCTCATGCTCCGCAGCCTCGGTATCCCTGCGCGGCTCGCCGCCGGTTTTTTTCTACAGCCTGAATCGGGCATCCTCAATTATTATCCGGTACGGGCGAATATGGCTCACGCGTGGGTGGAAGTTTTTTTCCCGTATCTCGGCTGGGTGGATATAGACCCGACCACCGAACAGCTTGCGGATGGTGAATCGCTCGATTTTTCTTTTCAGGCAGGCGGCGATCAATTTACACAGCTCCTTGACGAAATCCTATTAAACCGCTCGGCGCTCCGTATCAGGCACGACGGAACGCGTTCGGCGGCAGAAGCCCAAACCGTTGCTCAACGTGTTTCGCAGTTCTTCAAAATGCATCGCGGAATACTGCTCTGCATTGCTGCACTCGTTGCGATTCTCTTGTACGGCACCTTCCGTGCCTATCCATATCTGATTATCAGGTATTCACGAAATAACCGGAAAATCATTCTCACGCTGAAACGGCTGCACAAGCATCCGAGCGAGGCTTTTTACGCACTCACTCAAAAAGCAAAGTTTGCCCCCTCCTGTACCGACGAAGATGTTGCGATTGCAAAACAGCTCTACCGCTCGGAGAAAAAGCAGAGAAAAAACACCAATCAGAATCAGAGGGACGGCAAATGAAAGTACAATACCGAAAATACCGCCCGACCGATACACATCGCAGCAGGCATATCCATCACAATGGAATAATTCTCGTGGTATTTTTGTTTCTGTTACCATTACATCTTTTCTCTGCATCAAGCGCATCGAACGCTGATGAGCTGTTGCAAAAAGCGGATGCGGCGGTGCAAGCGGAAAACTGGGATACCGCTGCTGCGCTGCTCGAAGAAGGTATCGCACGATACCCGACGAATGAGCTTTTCCAACTCAAGCTCGGCGATATGTATTTTAGCAACGGACTGTACGAACCGGCATACCGCCGCTTTACCGAAGGCCTGAGTATCAACCGATACAACATCAAACTCCTGTACGGTGCAGCGAGCGCAGCAGCGGCGTTGAATAAAGCAGAAGAGGCGCGCGGTCTTTTGCACGAATATCTTTCGTATAATCCTACCGATATTTTCGGATGGTCAACGTACGGATGGCTCTGTTTTAAAACGCATCGAACCGATGAGGGGATTAAAGCGATGCTCGATGCCCGCAGCAGCTACGGCGACGACGGCTGTATTGCGAACGCGCTTGGAAATCTGTACGGCGAACTTTTCGACTATCGGAATGCGGCGCTCTATTATCGGAAAGGCATTGAACTCGCGCTGCAAAACGATTCGCTGTACTCGGCTTCGGTGTATTCCTACAACAAGGCAATCTTGGAAACCGAATTTTATCATTTTGATCAAGCTGAAGAAGACGCCCGCAATGCTTCCGACTATTTTTCACGCTCATCGGGATATTTGATTCTCGGAGAGCTTGAAGAGCGGAAAAATAATTTTGACCGTGCGATTGCCTATTATGTGCAGTCGACAAAAGATCATTATACGCCATTGCCGCTGATCAATCTTGCAAAAATCTATCTGCGGATAGGGCATTGGGAACAAGCGGAACGCTATATTACACAGATCGAGCGGGTTACCGACTATTCGTGGATTGCGAACTTCGGGATGAGTACGGCGCAGTTTTATACTGAGTTGTACGGCCTGTATCAGACGTTATATGAAAAAAAATATGCGGCGGAAAAGATGCGGATACCTGAAAGCGCCAAGGATTTTTTTGTCCGGTCTAAAAATCTTACAAAGTATTCCGCTTTGATTCGATATTATCGAGCGGCTTTTAGTATATATAATTTGAAATTGGCAAAGGAGTACACGATAGCGGATACGGACGGCAATACGCACGGGTTGTATAAAAACAGCTTCTATTATCGGGCATTTCAATCGGTACCGTTTAAGGCGCGACGGTATTTACGCCGTGCGGAGGCGCTGGAAACGTCGGTTATTCCGCAGGCGCGTCCGTCATACATTGCCGAAAAAGGTATCCTGCTCCGCGATGAACAACTGTTGCGGGAAGCGCTGGATGCCCTCGATCCGGTGTGGGAGAAAGAGCTGCGGGAACAAGCGGCGGCGGCGCTGCTCGGCTGCACGAGAAACACCGAACTGAAAACAGCGCTCTATCAAAAGCTGCTGCAAAGTAATCCCGCCTGCTTTCCCGAACATTGGATACGGCTGCCGGTTACGCTGACCTGTACCGGTGCAGACGAACGGTTCAGCAAACGAACCGCGAAACGCATCGCCGCTGCTTTAAACAAATCGTTATTTACGGTTTCCGAACACGCGCCGTTTTCCATCACGGCAGTATGTACCGAAAGCAGCATCAGGCTCAGTCTTATCGGCCAAGACGGCAGTATCTATTTCCGCTATGAACATTCCGCTCCCGTTATCGATAAACATGAGGCAGCAGCCTGTGTCAACCGTTTTGCTGCACAGTTGTTTAGAGTTGCGGTAAGGTAGGAGATACAAATTAATTTGTAATGTGTAATGGTTAATGTGTAATTACCCATTGCCAATTATCCATTCCCCATCACAACAAAAAGAACTGTTCAGGTGTGTATGTCGGAATGCGTGATAATTTAAAATCGGAGATATTACGGGAAAGTATATAATCAATATTGAATTTAACGGCACTGGCTTCGATTACTGCGTCTTCATAATCCGTTATTGGTGATAGTAATGAAGCTTTCAGTATTGTTTCATCAATCGGAATAATTTGAAAAATATCAAACAATGTTGAAATAGTAGTTACTACTTTATTTTTATCTTTTTGTTCTTTGAATAAAAAATATGATAATGTTGTAACTTCATGTGCACAAATGTATCCTGTTAATGTACTTTCAGCGCACATATTAATGAGTTGCGCCGCTTCTTGATGAAAATTTCGTTTGTTTAAAAAATCAAGAATGATATTTAAATCAATGAGCACTTTTTTCATTGAATAGTTGCCTTAATTCGTTTTTATCCGGAATGGGTGAGTTATGAAAGATTCCGTATAAAGCCTGCACCTTTGAATGGAGCGGCTGTGTTTGATTATTTGTTTTTAATTTGCTTAAATACCGTTCAAATAACTTTGAGATGGACAAACCGTTTTGACGAGAATATGTATGAGCGAAGTTAATGAGTTCATCGTCGATATTAAGTGTCAGTTTTTTTTGCATAGCCTTCTCCTACGTATAAAATATAATAATATACGTAATAATTGTCAAGGAATCGAACTTTACCGCTGCTCACCTTGCACCTCCGAAATTTCATATAGAAAGAATACGTCTGCTTTAAGTATTTCCGTTATATTTGCCCTGCCTATCTTGAATTTTCCTCTAGACTTTTGAAGGGGGGGGTATTACGGAACGGGAAGCTCTTATTCAAATGGGGATGAGCAGCATCACCTGTATTATTGTACCGCCCGGCTGGATACGTCTTGAAACGCGGGAAATAATTAAACAGTATAAATGTGCGTGGGCGTACAGAGAGGATGATCCCAATATCTTTTCTTTGCTGAGCCGCGCCCCGAACGGGCAATATGTACAGGTAATGATAAGCCGCTATTGGTTGAATAACCTCAGGTAATAAAAATGCCGTAAAATTTTTTACGTAAAGGAGCATAACCACATACATGAAAACACTTAGAACAAGGATAATAATGTCTGCATTCGCAGTGATATATTGCCTTTTAGCAATGTCCTGTATGACCGTGGATAGACGCGGAGCTTTTCTTATTGATAGTCCGAAAGTAATAAAAGAGCATAATATTATAGAAGATAAAATTCTCCCATATATTGCCGAAGTGCTTGAGTACAATAACCCTTCCGGTACGGA
>CAUVKE010000157.1:0-4112 GCA_963552415.1 uncultured Treponema sp. | reverse complement strand
TTGTTTTTTTTGCCGAAGCTGCCTTCTTGGGCTTTTGTTCAGCTTCTTGCTCTGCGGCGGGCTGAGCGGTTGCTGCCGTTCTTTTTTTGCTTGCGGCAGACTCGGCGCTTGCGGTTGGCTTTGCTTTCGCAGAGGGCTTAGCAGGCGCCGCCTTTTTTTTCTTGGCGCTTGCAGCGGGTTCCGCTGCGGCTGTTTCTTCCTTGCTTGTTGCTGCTTGAGCGGTTGCACCGGTATCCTGCACGAGGGCTTTTTCAAGTGCATCGACACGTTCCGACGTTTCATACTGTTTAAGCTGTACAACCTGCGCTTGTGCCTGCTCGAACCGTTTTGTGTTGCGGTACACACAGGCAAGGTCGTAGTGTAGGTCTGGGCTGTCGGCAAAGGATTCGAGTCCTGTCCGCAATGTTACCTCTGCACGGGCATAGTCGCCTTTTTGCACGGATATGGATGCAATCAGCTGATATATCCGGACGGACGGCTGAATATCGAGCGCCTTAACCAAACCGTCATCGGCCTCGTTGAGGAGGAAGAGCGCATAGTCGTTTTCAGCCTTATCGGTGAGAAGCTCAGGATTTTTCGGATCGAGTTTTAATGCCTTATAATACCACTGCTGCGCTTCCTCGCGGGCATCGTCGTCGGCAAATGCATTCGCAAGGGCGTGGAACGCTGCCGCCCGATTTCGCTCCACGGCAAGGTCGGCGGTTCCGTTTTCAATATCGAAGAGGGGCAGGCACTTTGCAAGCTGTCCCTTCCTGCGTTGTACTTCGAGGTAATTTACCAACAGGGATACCTCATCGGGCAGCAGCCTGCGCGCTTCCGTGACTGCCGCTTCCGCCTGTTCAATATCGTTTTCGCTCAATGCTGCTAATGCACGTAAATTATGCACCCAACCGTTGTGCGGATCGGCGGCAAGCGCTTGTTCCAATGCCGGCTGATATTTTCCGTTACTTAAATAGAGCGCTTCCGCTAACCGGAACTGATATAATCCGTATTCGGGTTCAAGGTCACACGCTTTTTTAAATGCTTTGACTGCCTCTTTCGGTTCATCGGTTTTGAGCAAAAGTCCGTACAGGTACCAGTCCGCGGAATCTTCCGAACCCTTTTTGCACGCCGTTTTGAATTTGAGCAAAGCATCATCGTATCTTCCCACTGCGTAAGCATATTTTCCGGCAATCGAAAGCGTCCGGGAATCATTCGGCGCTATACGTTCCAATATCGTAATAACTTCCGCAAGGTCATCGTATGCTTCCTGCTGTAAAAACGCGCGCGCAGCCTGCATATATGCATCTACCGCTTCCGGCTTTTTTCCGCAATCGTAGAGTTCATTCGCCTGATGGAAGGCAAAAAGCCCCTGATCGGGGCTGATTGTAAACGCCCGCCGGTATGCTTCGGCCGCTTCTTGGTGCTTCCCTAACGCATGGAATAAATGTCCTTCAAGGTTTGAGAGAAATGAGGATTGCGTCATCATCGGCTTTGGAACTTTTTGCAGTAAACGCTGTAAATCTTCATACCGTTCAGCCCGATAGTAAATGCCGCCGAGCTCCGCAAAGGCTTCCTCGTTGGAAGGATTCGCTTCCAAGACTGCTTGAAATTCCTGCTCGGCTTCGTCAAGCATCCGTTGCGCAAAATAAATGCGGCCTGCCAGTATCCGATCCGCTTCTTCCGGATCCTTTAACCGCGCTGCAGCCCGAAGCTGGAGCAGGGCAGGGACATACCGTCCCATCGCATAGAGCGTTTTTGCAAGGCTGATACGGGCATCCGGCGGTACCGCGGAAAATTCGTTCGCTTCCGTGTATGCCGTTTCTACCGTCATCGGGATGGAATTTAACGAAAAGCGGGAAAACTGCGCGGAAACCTGCGGGTAGCTTTCCCAGTTTTGAATTGCAAAGGCAATTTTTCCCGCTGCCTGAATGGTATCATCCTCGCAGCAGGCAACCCAATGGCCGTTTATCAAAATGGTGATAGTCGTATTATTCGCGATCAGTTTTATTGAGTATGCGCCTTGTGTATCCGTCTCTTTTTTATGATGTGAATCGGGGTTATCTGAACCATGATGATCGGCATCGGGATGAGCGGAGCCGGGGATTTTTACCCAGCCTAGGAGGGGCATCGGCGTGCTGTTGACGACCGCATCGAGCCGTACCCATCCCGCATCGGAGATCATCATCGCGTAAAAGGTACTCTGGCTGATATAGCGGAACAGAATTCCTGCGGCAAATCCTCCCGCCTTATCGGTTGGTGTATTCGACCCGTCCGGTTTTTTTGCGGGTTCCCGCAAACGGATATCCGCTTCGATAATCACATCCTTGTAGCGGAATACCGGATTTACCGTCCATGCATAGAGATGCTTCCGCTGCGCTTCGAGCGTGATGCCGCCCGTATTGTTTCCGGCAGGCTCAGGCGGTGTAAAGGCAGCCGTATATCCGTCGCCTGTTTCGGCAGCGAACCGGCAGTTTTCAGGCTTGGAAAAATCAGCCTGCCACTGTTCTTCAACAATTTCTTCGTAATCAATCGGAATTTCTTCTTTAGGATTCCGCAGATTTTTAATCTTACTTTTAAAATAATCGATGTAAAGTTTGAACATCCCCATACGGTAAAAATAGCGAAAAAGAGAAAAAAAGTCTATCGAATACCGAAGTTATCGGAACATTGCAGCCGGCGGAGTGTATTTTTTTCTTATTTTTCCAGCCAAAAAGGTTGCTCATGCGCTATATATCGGGCATGATTATACACGAAAATATACGGGAAAAACCGGATATACGGGAACGGCTTTTGGCGTACGGAGCTGAGCGGTTAAGTGATACCCATTTACTTGCGGTTCTTCTGCATACCGGTATTGCAAATAAGCCGGTAACCAAACTTGCCGAAGAAATTATCCGGCATATCGATACACGTAAAACGGAAAGTATCGAAGCGGCATTAAAAAATATTAATGGTATAGGGAATGCCAAACTGTCAACTATCCTTGCAGCATTTGAACTCGGCAGGCGGTATTACGGTGTCGGAGGTGAAAAAATCCGGCACCCTTGCGATATTCTTCCGTTTTTGCGGCACTATTCCATTCGTAAGCAAGAGCAGTTTATCTGTGTATCGTTGAACGGTGCTCACGAAATTTCGGCAATTCGCGTAGTTTCGGTCGGGACTCTGACTCGTACACTGGTTCATCCGCGCGAAGTATTCGCAGATCCGCTTGCCGACAGAGCCGCAGCGGTTATCCTTGCGCATAATCACCCCTCCGGCAGGTTGGAACCATCTGCTGACGATCTAACTCTGACGCAGCGGCTCTCTGATGCGGGGCGGCTCTTGGGAATTGATGTGTTGGATCATATCATTGTGTCGCCGAACGGAGAGTACCTAAGTTTTATTGAAGCAGGTTTACCGCTTGCATAGGGAAGTAGATGCGCGCTCCTCCAGCGCTTTTGAAAAGAAACGATGCAGATGTGCCGTATATTTTTAAAAGGTATGCAGCAGTTCACTATACGGGCGCGCCTCGATAGCCGATTGCGGAATCTCTAAAGCGGAGAGCAGCGTATCGAAAATCATCTGTGCATTGCGGATATGCCGTTCGGAAGCGGCGGTATCGGAACCTTCGTCGGGGTAAAGGACTTCGATTTCCAAAAAATGTCCGAGCGGCCGGATGAGGGAAAGTTCCGCCGACACCGAACGAGTCTCTTTAAGTATGTCCGCTGAAAACAAGCTTGCGTGCGGAAGAAAAACTTTTGTTTTCTTTTGCTTCTCTGCGGTACAGGTCATACCGAGGCTTTCGAGCATTTCGGTAAATACCGGTACGGACACGGCAGCAAGCTCAAATTCAAGTTCGCGGTTGGTTTCTATCGTATCGGTGTAATGTTTTTGCTTATGCGTTATGAAAACCGTTTCCTTATTCTCAATCAGTTCCCGCCGTACCCGTACCGTTTTTTCTCCGAGCGTCCAATACCGGTCGGTCTTGATGCAACTGTATGAAAAATCTGCAATGCGGGATAACAGCGCTTCGGTTTTTTCGAGATGCTCAAGATACGCCTTTAATTCGATTTCGTGCATCGGTCTGAATTTATAGATTATGTGATACTGGTGCCGGCAGGCACTGGCGTTTCGGGTTTTAATAGAACGCA
>CAUVKE010000156.1:0-4140 GCA_963552415.1 uncultured Treponema sp. | reverse complement strand
CCCGGCGACTATGTTGTCCACGTCAACTACGGTATCGGGCAGTTTAAGGGAATTGAGCGGGTCAAAACGCTGGGGCACGAACGCGACTATATCAACCTGCTGTACGCGCAGGACGAAACGGTGTTTATCCCGATCGAGCAGGCGAACCTCGTGCAGCGGTATATCGGCAATGAAGGCGAAGCGCCGCGACTGGATATCATCGGGTCTAAGGCCTGGGAAAACCGGAAAAACAAGGTTAAAAAATCGGTTGAAGATATCGCCGATCAGCTCATCGACCTGTATTCCCGCCGCAAAGCCGCTGCCGGTTTTGCCTTTGCGAAAGACAACGAATGGCAAACCGCTTTTGAGGCCGCCTTCCCGTATGAGGAAACGGAAGATCAGCTAACCTGTATTGCCGATGTAAAGACCGACATGGAAAAACCGATACCGATGGATCGGCTCATCTGCGGCGACGTCGGATACGGTAAGACGGAAATTGCGATGCGGGCGGTATTTAAGGCGGTGATGAGCGGGAAGCAGGCAGCCTTTTTAGCCCCGACCACCATCCTCGCGGAGCAGCACTTTGATACCTTTCAAGAACGATTTCAAAAATTTCCGGTAAAACTCGCTCGGCTGTCCCGATTCGTTCCGAAAGCCGAGCAAAAGAAGATACTGACCCAGCTGAAAAACGGTGAGCTGGATATCGTTATCGGCACACACCGCGTGATTCAGAAAGACGTGCAGTTTAAAGATTTGGGACTGATGATTGTTGACGAGGAACAGCGCTTCGGGGTTAAAGACAAGGAGCGGCTCAAGCAGATGAAGACGAATATCGACTGCCTCTCTTTGAGTGCGACTCCCATCCCGCGTACCCTGCATATCAGCCTGCTAAAAATCCGCGACATGAGCCTTTTAACCACGCCGCCGCAAAACCGCCGTCCGGTAGAAACCGTTATTTCTCCGTTTGACCCCGAAAGAATTGCGCAGGCGATCCGTTTTGAAGTTGACCGCGGCGGACAGGTGTTCTATCTGCATAACCGCGTAGAGAGCCTCGAAGAAACACGGTATAAGATTCAGCAGCTCATCCCCGAAGTGCTTATCGATATTGCCCACGGGCAGATGAGCGCAACCGAACTTGAAGATATTTTCCGCCGCTTCAACATGGGCGGCTTTCATGTCCTCATTGCTACTACTATCATCGAAAACGGTATCGACATTCCCAATGCGAATACCATCATTATCGACCGTGCCGATATGTACGGCGTTTCGCAGCTGTACCAACTGCGCGGCCGCGTCGGACGTTCCGACAGAAAGGCCTATGCGTATCTTCTCTATCCTGAAAACAAAGCGTTGTCAGAGGTTGCGATGAAGCGGCTGCAGGTTATCTCCGATTTTACGGAACTCGGCTCCGGCTTTAAAATTGCGATGAAGGATATGGAAATCCGCGGCGCAGGAAACTTGTTGGGAAAAGAACAGTCCGGCGATATTTATTCTGTCGGCTTTGACCTTTACCTTCGCCTGCTGGAAGAGGCGGTGGAACGGCTGCAAAATGCCGGTTACGAGCCTGAAACGGAACCGGTCATAGAGCTTGAGTACACGGGCTTTATCCCCGACAGCTATATCCGCGTGCCGGAAACAAAGATGGAAATATACAAAAAAATCGCTGCCGTCCGTACCGCGGAGGAGCTCGACAGACTCTATGCGGAATTGTCCGACCGGTTCGGCCCCGTTCCGGAAGAAGCTGAAAGCCTGCTTGCCCTTGCCGAAATCAAAATTATCTGTGCAAAACTCGCAATCGCCTCGCTTAAAGAGCGGAACGGCACCGTGCGTATCACCTTTGCGAAGGTCTCAAAGATTTCTATCGATAAATTGCTCCGCATGATAAAAGAGTCGGCAGGGCGGGTTAAACTCGACGCAAAGCAGCCGAACGTCATCATGCTCGAAACCGGCTCCATCGGCTTAAAAGAAAAGAGCGAATTTATCAGCGAAAAACTCAATCAGTTGATATAAAACGCCGAAAGAAACGGTTGCTGCAGCTTACCCGCGCCGTACACGGTCAAACCACGTTTCGGGTTCCTTGTTCCATTCAAGCGCGATAGCGGCTTCTTCGGGACTTAAATACTTTTCTTTTTGCAAGAGCTCAATTAAAACCGAAAAACGGGAGAGCGATTCAAAGGGGCAGTTTTCGTTTTTAAAGTTGGTATCAGCCTGCGCAAATTGATAAGAAAAAATCGCTTTTAAACTCACCTCGGCGGCTCCGGCTGCACGTAAGGACTTCACCGCGCCGAGGCTGCTCTTCCCCGTCGAGATTAAATCTTCGATAAGCGCTATCTTCTTACCTGCAACGGCCGCCCCTTCTATTGTGCTGCCCGTTCCGTGATCTTTCGGCGCGGAACGCACGTAAGCAAGCGGTTTGTTCAAGGCGTTTGCAATGAAGGCAGCCCACGGAACTCCCGCCGTAGCAACGCCTGCAATCACATCGGTATCGGTAGGAATTAATTGTGTAAAGGCCTCTGTAATGAGAGTGCGCTGCTGAGGCCAACCTAAAAGAGAGCGGTTATCGCAATAGATAGGGCTGCGTATCCCCGAAGCAAAGGTGAAGGGCTCCGCGACGTTAATCTTGACGGCTTTTACCTCAAAGAGCGTGCGGGCAACCGCAATTTCTATTTCTTTTTTATCACGACAAATCGAATTACACACAATACTCATAAATACCCCTATAAAAATATATATCAGACATCCCTAAAAGCACACTGCTTTCGGAACTTTCTCATTTCTTATGACTGAAATACGAAACGTCCGGCGGGGCGTTCCCGTAAGTCGGCGGCGAAACGGCCGTCGCGGTAGACTATCTTGCCGTTTACAATAGTCATATAATTTTTACCGATAAAGTTCCATCCCTCAAAAGGCGACCATCCGCATTTCGATGCGATGTCCTTTCGGCCGAGCTGCCAGTGTACCGCGGTGTCGGCAACGGTAATATCGGCATCGGCGCCTTTTGCAAGTACCCCCTTGCGCGTTAGCCCGAGTATTGCAGCGGGATTTTCACTCATCAGCTTTTGAAGCAGCGGCAGCGTAATCTTTCCTTCCGCCGCCGCAGTGAGCATCAGCGCCAGCGAGGTTTCGGCGCCGGGTATGCCGAAAGTCAGCTGTGCCAGTTTTTCATCCAGCGTATGAGGCGCGTGATCGGTGCCGATGGTATCAACGTAGCCGTCCCGGACGGCCTGCATCAAAAATGCAGTATCGGATTGCGCTTTCAGTTCGGGCTTCATCCGCAACAGCATATCGGCTTCGGCGCTCGCTTCCCGCATACCGGTATGTAAAAAAAGATGATGAGGCGTTACTTCCGCATAGATGGGATGCTGCCGGTTATGTAATTCAGGATTTTGCTTCGCCTTGATGACCGTTCGCATCTCTTCTTCGGAAGAAATATGACAAATATACAGACCGTTCCCATAGCGGGCATTCAGCTCAATCGCCTTACCGATCATCTCCGCTTCGGCATGGACAAAGACCAAGCCGCCGGCCTTAAAAATTTCAGCCAGCAGAGCGGTGTCTTCAATCAGCATAAGACCGGTGCTCACATTCATAAACACCTTCGTACTGCGAGCCTGACCGCTACCGATAACGCGCCGGATTTCATCAATATTATTGTGTTTTGAAGCGCCGAAGTGAAAGCCGAAATTAACGGCTGAAACCCGTGCCGCCTGTGCAATTTTTTCCGTAAGTGCCTGAGCCGTTACCGTCGGCGGCTGCGTATTCGGCATATCAAAAAAGGTCGTTATGCCGCCTTTTGCACAGGCACGCGAACCGGTATAAAAATCTTCTTTGTGAGTAAGCCCCGGATCTCTCATGTGGGTATGCAGGTCGATAATGCCCGGCATAACGAGGCGGCCTTCCAAATCAACAACCCCGACGCGACCTTCCAAGTCAATTTCCTGCGAATCCTGTACGGCATCCACCTCTTTTGGATAATTCTGATCGGACATGCTCTGTTTGATGATGATATCTTCTATTATATCGCCGTTGATTACAAGGTCGATAATTTCGTTGCGGACGGTTTTCCCGTTTTTGAGTATGAGCACCGTTTAGTCCTCCGTTGCCTTTCTAATTTCCTCCAAAACCGCGTGCACCGCCTGAACGGGATCGGGATGCTGGGTA
>CAUVKE010000155.1:0-4143 GCA_963552415.1 uncultured Treponema sp. | reverse complement strand
GGCTTAAATCCGCTATGTTGAGCGCGTCTGCTGTTCCGACAAAGAGCATATTGTATTTACTGGTAAAGATCGACTGGACGACATTATTGGTAAGGGAGCCGTTTGAAGTATGGTCGGCTTTATACGGGATTACCTCTTTTGTTTTCTTATTGACGATATACATGCCGCCGCCCCACGTTCCCGCTGCAATATATTCATCGGTGATAAAATTATTATAAAGCGTATATATCCGTGCATCCGGCAACGAATAGATCTCATAGCTGTTGTTGCCCGGCGTAATACGGACAAGTCCAACGCCCCAAACGGAAAGCCAATACACGCCGTTTGCGTCTTCGATAAAATGATACACCACTCCATGTTTTCCGGGGCAATCTTCGGGTATAAGGCTGCACGGTTCGAAGACTTTTTTGGCTTCATTATATTGCCACACGCCGTCATACGTTGAGGCATAGACAATACCGTGAGAATCCTCACTGATGGAGCGAATAGTATTATTCCCGATAAAAGAGTCGTACCGGTGATTATTAAAAGGAGTAAAAGTTGTACAGTTGCCATCGCGGCAAAAATACAATCCGTTGATTGTTCCCACCCATAAATGCTGTTTGGAATCGCGAAAAATTGCGGTAACTACATCGTCGCTGACAGAAAAATGGCTGATCGTTCCGGTTTTGATATCAAATCGCTCTAATCCGCTGTATGTACCGATCCAGAGTACATCATCAGTATCCATATAGATGGTTTGGATTTGGCTTGACCGCATAGTGGTATTGTCAAAAGGGAGATGCTCATATTTTTCTAATGTAACTCCATCGTATTTAATGAGTCCTGAACGAGTCGCAAAATACAGGCAATCATAACTGTCTTCTGCAATACCGACAACCGCATTAAATGAGAAAAGAGCCGGTTCGGTATAAAACGACAGGGCGGATAAATCTAGAGAAAACACCGCCCCTGCCATTAAAAAAAGTGCACTAACGAATGTAATAAAATATTTCATATCCGCCCGTCCTCTCCTTTCTTGATAGAGAAACAATCTTAGAATGAAATAGCGGTATATTCATCTCGCTGCAACTTATTGAGATATATGGACGCCTCTAAAAACTCAGGTATAGATTTGCTTCGCATCCTTCGGAATAGAGGCGTCCGTCGAGTTTTTAATAAGTATAAATACAAATGACTTATTAAAAACATCGCATCTAAATCTAAGGAAACTGTCCAAAAACTGTTACGCAATCCGCTTTAGCGGATATGATAAATCATTTCCTTACAGAAAAAGCCGATAGGCTTTCAGTTTTTGGACAGCCCCTCTAAAAACTGAGGTTTTTAGAGGTTCCCATATATTTTAAAAAATAGTTGTTAAATGCAAACGCGTTACTATTTAATGAGACGTATCGTCGGCGGAAGCATTCTCGGAGAGTTCAGAGGACATTTCGGCAGTATCGGCGTCAGTCGAAGGAGCTGTTTCAGAGGCTTCGCTGTCTTTCCACCATTCGGTTGCTGTTTCCGCTTGCTGTATTTGGGCATCTTGCTGCAAACCGGAATCGCCGGGACTCTTATTAAGCCATGCAAGGAAAAACGTAACAACAAAAAAAAGCGTTATCAGAGTATACGTTGCTTTTGTCAGTACGTTACCGGAACGCGAACCGAATGCAGAATTTGATCCGCCCGAAAAAAGACCGCCTAAACTGTCCCCCTCTTCATTCTGCAACAATACCAACCCAACAATTAAAAACGCAACTATAATAAAAAATACCAATAATGCAATACTTATTCCACTCATAGATACTCCAGAAAGTAAAGTCAATTAAAACCAATTGATAAGTATATAGAAAATAAAAAGCTTGTGCAAGCGTTCCGCGTCGGTTTATTTCTTTTTGATAACGTCAAAACCGCAATAGGGTACCAATGCCTCAGGTATTTTGATACTGCCGTCCTTCTGCTGATAGTTTTCGATGATAGCGACAAGAGCACGGGACACGGCGATAGCAGTGCCGTTCAGCATATGCACATATTTGTTTTTCCCGTCATCGTCTTTAAACCGTACATTGAGGCGGCGTGCCTGATAGTCGGTGCAGTTGGAGGTGGAGGTAACCTCTCCCCATTCTCCGCCGTTGCGTCCGGGCATCCATGCTTCCAAGTCCCACTTACGGTAGGCGGGAGCGCCGAGGTCTCCGGTACAGGTATCGACAACGCGGAAGGCAATGCCTAAACCGGTGAATATTTCTTCTTCGATAAGGCGGAGTTTTTCATGGATTGCATCGGATTCTTCGGGGGTAGAGTACACGAACATCTCCAGCTTGGTAAACTGATGCACTCGGTACAATCCCTTAGAGAACTGACCTGCCGCTCCTGCTTCGCGCCGGAAACAGTGTGAAAGGCCGCAGTACATCAGCGGCAGTTTTGCTTTTTCGAGAATCTCATCCGCATGATAGCCGCCGAGCGTAATTTCCGCCGTGGCGACAAGGCAGGCGCCTTCATCTTCTATGGTATAGACGTTTGATTCGCTTCCGCGCGGATTAAAACCGATACCGCGGAGAATTTCTTCTTTTGCAACGTCCGGGGTAATAAACGGGGTAAACCCGTGCTTGCGTAAGATATTCAGTCCGTACAGCACCAATGCCTGTTCCAAAAACACCGCCTCGTTCTTTAAATAGTAAAACTTTACGCCGGAAACCTTTGTCGCCGCGTCAAAGTCGATTAAGTCGAGTTCTTCCGCCAGTTGTACGTGATCTTTCGGTTCAAAATCGAACTGAGGAACCGTACCGACCCGCTTTACTTCGCAGTTTTCCGTATCTTCCTTGCCGATCGGGGCATCGGGATGCGCCATATTCGGGATCTGCATCATCGCCGCATCGAGCGCCGCTTCTTTTTCTTTTAAGGCAGCCTCGGCAGTTGCAATCTCGGCTTTAATCGCTTTACCGGTTTCGATAAGCGCAGTGCGCTCTGCAGCGTCTTTTGCCTTTTTCATCGCAAGGGAGTTTTCATTCCGTTTCGCCTGAAGCCCTTGCAGTGCTGTCACCATCTCAGTCCGTTCATCAAAGAGACGAACGGCAGTCTCCGCATCGGCATGCATAGCGCGGTTTACAATATTCTGTTTAACCGCTTCCAAATTATTTTTGATAAATCGATAATCAAGCATAGATCTTCCTTAAAATACAACGGTTGAACAAAATGTGAATTTTGGAAACTGTTGTATTGGTGCGCGAAAAGCGCATACGTTTAATAAACGATGTTTCGGCTGTACGATGCAGAAAGCCGAAACTCGACGGATAACGAGGCTGCCTTATTGTGGCTGCCGAAGTTATCCGATATTGTATGAAGTTATTGTGCTTTTTGCAAGCGTTTTGTTATTTTTCAATTTTATACTGAGGATTTGTTTCGTAAAAATCTGTGGGTAGAATATCCATCAGGATGATATTGTGATATTCCATATTTCTGATTAAGCCGTCACGGATTTCTCCGATTTTTTTAAAGCCGACTTTTTCGTAGCAGGCAACGGCACGCTGATTAAAGTCATAGACACGTAACAAAATAGTATGTAAATTGAGCTTTTTAAAAGCGTAATCCAGCAGCAGCGACAGCGCTTCTCGCCCGTATCCTTTACCCCAGTAACTCTTATTGCCGATGAAGATACCGATTTCCGCCGTTCGGTGGAGGTGATTGATGTCAACAAACCCCACATTACCGAGCAGCTCATTAGTCGTTTTGTCGATGATGCCGTAATTGTGATCTTGAGCGAGTTTTTTTAGAAGCTCCCTTTCCCCATCGACGGAAATAATCGACGAAATTAATTGCAGATTTTCGGTAACTTCCACATCGTTCAGCCAAACGGCATACTGTTCGGCATCTTCGATATTGAGCGGCGAAAGGTAGCATTGAGTTCCTACTAGTTTTTTTATGTACATACTAGTCTCCAAAAGTCAACCGTATCAGGCTGCTGTGTATATCCCCGCAAAATAAGTGAGGCTATTCAACCAGAATTTCGCCGCTTTGCGGCTCAAATGGTCGCCTAACCTCACTTATTTTGCGCTGTTTATCTACTTGTCTGATACGGTTGGCTTTTTCTGAAATAAAAATTGCTCGCGCTTTTGCGCCATAGGGCGGAAAAGTGCGGTACATTTTTTACCGTGCGCCGGGAATCTT
>CAUVKE010000154.1:0-4159 GCA_963552415.1 uncultured Treponema sp. | reverse complement strand
GCCGCAGGATCAAGCGAATGATCACTGATACCGACGGGACTATTAAACAACATCGACAAGGATTGCAACACAGCCGTATTATAATCCGTTTCCGGCGCAGGATAGGCCGTTACGCAATGAAGCAATGCCCGCATATCGGCAGGTAGCCCGTTGCTTTCCAAACAGCTTATGGCACGTTCAATATCGCCAAGCCGAGAAACACCGGTCGAAAGAATAACCGGCAGTCCGAATGAAGCGATGCGTTCAAGCAGCGGAAAATGATTGAGTTCCGGCGACGCAATTTTTATAAAAGCCGGATTAAGCTGCCGCAATTCATCGGCGGAATGAAGTCCGAATGCCGAAGCGGAAAAAAGCATTCCAAGCTTATGCGCGTACTGTGCCAATTCAGCGTAAAAATCAATACTGCACTCCAGCTCCCTAAAGCGTTCATAGAGAGGAATCCTTCCGGTCGGTAAATTCACAAAACCGGTATCGGGATGCAAAATTTCATCTGCATACACAATCTGAAATTTAACCGCATCGGCTCTGCTTTCTTTAGCAGCCGCTACCAATTCTTTCGCCTTCTGCAAGCTGCCGTTATGCCCCGTTCCAATTTCCGCAATAATCAACACGTGCTCTTGCGATGAAAATATGTTTTTTCCTGTCGTAAACGCTTTTATCATACTGAGCTTAGTATAGTAAAAACCGCCAATTCTGTATATCTCAAAAAATTTTCAGTAGCAGAGCTTTTTAGTCAAGCTATTCCGGTAGTCAATTCTTCATTTTCTCCACTGTTCATAACCCCTGCATAATCGATGTAAAACTTGTTTATAAGACCTATTCTACTGTGTATATCTTTTTCAGCTGTGCATAATGATACAAATTGTGAACAATTCAAACATCATTATTCAAGCGCTAACTAACGGCTAACCAATGCTTTAACCTAAATATCAAGAAATTCACAGTGCCTACTATTACTATTACTAAATTTATATTATAATAAAGATAACCTCTTTTTAGGAGAAATCATGAAATTTACATTTACTAAAGAAGTTTTACTGAAAGAAATGGCTATTGCTCAAGAAATCATTTCAAATAAAACAGCAATATCCATACTATCAAATGTCCTGCTCATAGCAAAAGAAGGCAGCTTAACAATTCGTGCAACCGATATAAAAGTAGCCTTTGAAACAAAAATTCCCGTCGATGTCGCCGAAGAAGGTGCAACAACCGTATTCTGTGATAAATTTACCAGTATTATCGCTTCAATGCCTTCAGGTGAAATAGAAGCGGAACAAAAAGATCAAAAACTCATTATCCGTTCTATCAGCAAAAAAGCAAAATTCTCTCTTAAAACTATATCAGATAACGACTTTCCTCCTTTTACCGATTCTTCAAACGTTCAATTCTTCGAAGTTCCTGCAAAAGAATTTAAAGAAATGATAACTCAAACGATTTTCGCTGTTTCCGATGATGAAACCCGTTATTTTATGAACGGTGTCTACATGGAAAAGAAAGAAAACAATCTGATTTTTGCTGCTACCGACGGCAGAAGATTGGCATTTATTCAACACGATTTCGGGATTGCTTTACCTGATTTTAAAGGGAGTATCATTCCTCCTAAAATTCTTTCTATAGTGCAACGGCGATCTTCCGAAGAAGGAATGATCTCCATCGGAATAAGCGAAAAAAACATATTCTTCCGCTTCAATGCTTATAACTTTTCTTCAGTTTTAATAGACGGCCAATTCCCGAACTATGAACGAGTTATTCCCGAATCTCAAGAACATCATTTTGAAGCTCAATGTGATGATTTCTTACAGGCTTTAAAAAGAGTTGCCTTACTTGTAGAACAAAAATCCAAACGAATATTCTTAAAAATTTCTGCCGGCACGCTCTCCATCACGTCGAATGAAAATGAACTTGGAACGGCAAACGAGGAAATTCCTTGTAAATATGAGGGCGAAGAAATAACCATCGCCTTAAACTATATGTATCTTGAAGAACCGCTCAAAGTACTCGGTTCGGAAAATATCCGTATAGAATTTACCGATCCGATGCGTGCAATCACGTTACGGCCGGAAACAGATACTCATTTCTTCCATATCATTATGCCGATGCAAATGGAGTAGTATTTGTGCCGTTTTTGTCGATCTCTCCTTATAACTTCAGGAACCTTGAGGACAAGGCAATTGACCTCTCCGCTCCTGAAGTTTTTTTAGTCGGTCAAAATGGGCAAGGTAAAACAAACTTACTGGAAACGTTATACCTTGCCTCTTATGGAAATTCCTTTAGAACCAGAAACGAAGCGGAAATATATAAAAAAAATACGAATGAATATAGTATCCGTGTCTTATTTAAAGAAAATGAAGAACGGAGTCATAGAATATCAATTGTTTCAAAAGATAAAAAAAAAATCATAGAAAAAAACTTAAAGAAAATACACGATAGAAAAGATTTTATTTCTACCATTCCTTGCATTCTTTTTTGCCATGATGATTTGGACTTTGCGACAGGAGCGCCGGAACGCCGCCGTTTTTTTATCGATCAATCTCTTTCTCTCTATGATCCATCATATATCGATATCCTACGGAACTTTACAAAATTACTAAAATCTCGAAACCTTGTATTAAAAGAAAAAAAGAGCGAAATACTGGATGTTATTGACGCGCAGCTCATTCCCATAGGTATAGAAATTATAGAAAAACGTCGTGCACTTATTGAATCGTTCAATAATATATTCTCTTCTTTATATGAAAATATCGGTGGGATAGATTCTGTGGTGATCGATTACAGTCCTTCATGGAAATCAACGAATTTTGATGAAGTGTTAATCTCATTAATAGAAAAACGACAGCTCGATTTTACGATGAATACCAGTATGTCGGGGCCTCATCGTGATAAGATACGCTTTATCCGCAATAAAAAGCCTTTTGTACAAACCGCTTCTATGGGACAGCAGCGTTTACTTTCTCTTGTCTTGAGAGCGGCTCAGGCATATTTTTATACGGAAAAGACGAAACGGTTGCCGGTATTGCTGATGGATGATGTTCTTTTGGAACTTGATCCTGAAAAACGGAAAAATTTTACCGAACATTTACCTCGCTATGATCAGCTTATCTGTACATTCCTTCCGGGGGAACCGTATCAAAACTATATACGCGAAAAAAGCCGTGTATATATTGTCTCGGAGGGCAGCTTCCGTGCAGAATGACGTAAAAAAGCTCTCAGAGTTGATTATGAACTATCTTGATAAGGTAGGGCTTTTTGAACAATCAAAAGTATTGGAAGTATATTCATCATGGGCGTCTATTGTCGGGGAAAAGCAAGCGGCTCATTCAAAACTCATCGATATAAAACATCAAACGGCAGTTATTGAAGTTGATCACCCCGGTTGGAGTCAGCAGATTTTATTAAACAAGAAATATATTTTGCGAAACTTTCAAAAAAGATATCCTCAGCTGGAAGTTAAGAATATTTCGGTTATTGTTTCATCGCATTATGAGATTTCTCATCAATTTGGAAATATTGAAAATAACGATAGGACAGTTCCTGATAAACAAAAAGAGAGTGAAAAAGCTGCTGTGCTCTCAATACAGCAGAAAACGTCGATAGAAACTGATGATGCTACAAAAACGGAATTACCACAAGAAGTACAAAAGGCATTTGAAAGATTGAGGATGTCTATTAGCGAAAGAGATTAGAATGGAGAACAGCGGATGAGGGGAGTCGGACCCCCGTCACGAGCTTGGGAAGCTCGGGTAATAGCCGTTATACGACATCCGCAAAGCCGGAAAGAGAATAACATCTATCGGTATGGTGCGTCAATATCTATAGTTAACATAAATTTTTTAACGATGTTTAAAGTTGAATTTCCGTGCATCGTTATGCGGCACTATTACATAGCAAGCAAAAATATTAAAACAACTTGGCGATCCTGTGCAAAAAATAATGCAGGCAACCGGCCTTTCCCAAGAAGAGGTGGAAGCGCTTAACTAATGAATAATTCATAATGTGTAATGGATAATTAAAATCTCTGTTAATTACACATTACCAATTAATTTTTTTGCAGCAATGCCGTATGTACCCCGTAATTCCAGCACTTTTGAAAATAGTGATACCGGATACAAGGCGCGTGTAAAAAACAACCGGAGACGTGCTTTTTGCACGTTGAGGATTG